>JBBTXH010000018.1:0-2008 GCA_038062385.1 Patescibacteria group bacterium | reverse complement strand
GGGCGGGCAAAAATTCCTTCCCCCCAACCCCCTTCCTTTTTGCCCGCCCGAGCGTAAAAGTTTTTCAAAATTCAGCGTTCGGATTTTCGCTAAAAAAAGTTCGGATTTCGTTCAGCGTTCGGAGCCATGAACTACTCGCATACGCTCGAGTTCATGGCACGCCATTCATTTAATATAAGCGAGTAGTTCATGCAGTGTACCTGAGCGGAGCGAATGGTTCACTGCTCTAAATTTTTGTATGTCGGAAAAGTTTTATTACGTTTATGTATTGTGGAGTTTTAAAGATGAAATGTTTTACATCGGCTTTTCTGATGATGTTGAAAGACGTTTTCTAGAACATAAACGTGGAGACAATATTTCAACTGCGAAAAGATTACCTGTTAAGTTAATCTTCTTTGAAGCTTATTTATTTAAAACTGACGCGCTTCGACGTGAAAGTTATTTCAAAACCACTAAAGGAAAAACAACATTAAGACAGATGATAAAAGATAATTTGGCTGATTTTAAAAGTCAATAATTCTAAATTTTTTAAAGCGACCCGACTCTGTCGTGGTGTTCACCTAAATTCCCAAACAAGAAAACGTCGTATCTAACATTAAAATTGCGGTTCGTGTCCCGACCCCGTTTTTTCGAATAAATTTTACTTTGGATCATTTTAAACTTTACAATTACATCATAAAAGCATAAGCTAAAGGTAGCTTAGAGTCAAAATATTCAATTAACAACGCATGAATCCATCATTTGATTTAGACAAAATTAAATACGCGACTGATGCCCCGACTTTTGCTAAGGCGGTTGATTTGTGCGAAAAAGGGAAAGTAACCCAGTTTAAGGAACGGATCGGCGCTTATTCAGCTGTGGTACTTGGCACGCATCCATATAATGTTTCGATTGAAGCGCGTCGTTTTGGTTTGGGTAACTGCGATTGCTATCTTGGTCAGCGAGATACGCTTTGTAAACATATGGTCGCTTTATCTATTCATGCCGTAATGGACGGCAAGCACTTGACCAAAAAAGATAAAGAACAGGTCAGCAGTCCTGTTTGTAGCGGTAAAATGGGAGAGATGGGTAAAGAAGAATTAGCTAAGATCAAGAAAGCCATGACTTCGGCGATGACTTATATAAAACCTTATAACGGGCCATCGCGTCTTTGGTTTTCTTATCAAAATTCGCTCAATGAAGGTTGTGCTCGATTGGCAAAACTGGTATCGGACTTGCCTGTAAGCGAGCAGACCGCCGGCTTGCTGGTTGATTTGTTATTGCGATTAGACAAGAAGCTCTGTACAGGAGGAGTTGATGATTCCGACGGTACGGTGGGCGGATTTATCGAGGAAATTGCGCTAATGCTTCAAGAATACGCAAAACTCGATCATCAATGTATTAAGGCGTTTAAAAAGTTATGCGGAATAGAAACATGTTTTGGCTGGGAGGAACCTTTAGTGAAAATAGTTGATGAAGGCGTAAGTGAAGATCAATAATTTCAATGAAAGAAATCCCCCGAGCGTGTCCGTGTTCCCAAAAGTCAACGAACAATAGAAATGCCGTATTTTTTATAATTTTTTTGTTTTGGAGGCGCTTCACCGTATATGTTGTTGAGCTTGAATACTATAAACATAATGAATTTGAAATTCTGATTCCTAAATTGTTCGGCACAGAGTTAAAAAGATATGCAGTCTGTCTGGGTGCTGGTCTTATATAAAAAACCGAGAAAAACTCGTTTTTTTGTTTAGCTTATATACACAAAGTTGTTTTGACTTAGCCGTTTAAATCAGTTACCATTGAAGTAGTCAATTTGTTCAATTTTGCTATGGTTTGTAGCTAAGATATTTCGTATAGCAATAAACTTAACTATGTCCTTCCGCTGTCAACAAGTTAAAACCGATTACGAACAATTGCAAGCTCTCAAAGACCAGTTTATTTTGGCATACGAAAAAGCTAAAGAAAACAAAAGTTGGGGTAGGGCGAGAGCACTCAAAAACAAGTGGGAACAGCAGTATAACTTGCTAAG
>JBBTXH010000017.1:0-5320 GCA_038062385.1 Patescibacteria group bacterium | reverse complement strand
AAACCAACAAAAGTCCAAATTTTTTTTTCATAGATTTACTTGTAAGAATTAACAGCGTTGTATATAGCTTACTCTATAGGATCAATGATTGTCCCGATAAATTAGTTCAACGCGATGCTCCGCAGGGTGACTTTTTGACGCCAAAAAGTCACCAAAAAGCGCCGGGGCTGCGAATTCGCGTGGGTACAATCAATGTTCGTGGGAAATGAAGTTGCGAACTCCGCCCCGGACCCCGTGAAATGCAGCGCAATCATGATAAACCATAAAAAATAACATCCGACTAAACTGTAAACAACACTCAACAATCTTACAAGTTACTTTATCATTTGCCCGATGATCGCCTCCAATTCTTCATCAGAATAAAAATCAACGATTATTTGTCCGGCACCGCCTTTTTTCTTTATCAATACCTTGGTATTGAGGCGACTGCGCAAAATATCTTCTTTTTCTTCGAGCATGGGATCCTTGATCGAACGATTGACCACTCGACGGCGAGTCGTCTTTTGCATTTCAACCGCGGCATCACGCACCGTGAAATTATGTTGCAGTATTTTATTCAAAAATTCAAGTTGTTTGTCAACTCCCTCGAGACCGCTAATGATTTTCGCGTGCCCCTCGGTAATCGCACCAGAACCAAGCGCTTCCTGAACTTTTTCCGGTAATTCCAAAAATCTAATTGTGTTCCCAACCACCGAGCGGCTAATGCCCAGCTTCTGCCCGGCTTCTTCTTGCGACAAATTGAATTCATCAATTAAACGCTGATAGGCCACTGCTTTTTCAATCGGATTCAAATTTTTTCTTTGCACATTTTCAATCAAAGCCAATTCCATTTTTTCCTGCTCATCGGCTTCTCTCACCAAAACCGGCACAGTTGCCAGTCCTAAAATTTTCGCGGCGCGCAAACGACGCTCGCCGGCAATCAGTTGATAGCCATTATCAATTTTCGTTACGATTAACGGTTGAATAATACCATGAACCTTGATTGATTCAATGAGCGTCTCCAAATCTTCATGATCGAAAACTTTGCGCGGCTGATGAGGATTGGCCTCCACGCTGTCAACCGAAACTTGGAGCACCTGATTGCTGTCGTCGCCCATGATTATTTCTCTATTTTGCTCAGAAATGATGTTGTGAGGAATTTTTTTTGGGATGAGAGACCCGAGTCCCCTACCCAAGCCTGTTAGTTTTGACATGATTTATTATTATTAGGATTAGTAAGATTAGGAGGATTAGAAGGATTAGTAGGATAAGAAAGATTTGTAGGATTGTTAAGGTTAGAAAAAACTGCCGGGCAATTATTACTAATCTTGCTCATCCTAAACATCCTCCATATCCTAAACAATATCCACAATCATAAATCATTTTCTGATGTAATGCCCATATTATTTAAATAACCCCAAATACTATTTCCTACAGCTGGCACCACCGCATTCTTTATGAAGTGTTCTGAATCTTTAAGATTATAAAGATTATTTAAAATTTCTCTAACTTTTATTATCCCAAATTTGTTTTCAATATAATCCCAAAAACAGGAAGCAGTATAATATGAATAAATTTTTGGATTTTTATTAAAATCATTAATTAAATCGCGAAAAGGTATGTCTTTTTTGGAACCACCTTCAAAAGGTGTAGCATTAAAACTGGTTGTCTTGCAGATAACGGTTGATTTGTTTGGCGGATTAAAATAACCAGGCGAAGAACCTGCAAATTTCTTTTCTAAGTAAGTTGCCAACCCTTCATTAGCCCATCCTGGAATTTTAGTCAAATGGACAAAACGATGCACTTCCTCATGCCCGCCCGGACAATAATTATAATTTACACTGGCATCTTTCCAAAAAGCGTTTATACCCTCACCAAATGCCTGCTTTGAGAATGAATCGCTGGTGAAAGATCCATTGATGCTATATTCCGGAGCAGGGCCGCAACAAGAACTGTAATTGCTATTTTCCTTTATACTAACCGAATCAACAATTTGATCGCCAACGTATGGGCTCCTGCCAAAAAAATCTTTTATTTGCTGAAAACAAACTTCCAGCATTTTTAATCTCCAGCGGCCATAATATTCAGCCTTAATATCTGGCAAAATAACTTTATAATTGTTATCACTTAATATCAAGTTACCCAGTTTATCAGTTGTTTTTTTGTAGTTTTTAAATACTATATTATCTATCTTTTGTTGCCAAGCAAGAGCAGTTGAATCAGAACTGGTTATAACTTCGAGATTGAAATTGCTAATGCCCAGGCCTAACTCTCTCATGACTTTGAACGCGTCGGCTGGTTTGCCGAGATAATATCCTTTGCCGTTGACCGGATAAATATAATACGCTTTGCCCAGATCTTCCACGTCCAATAAAATCTTCCCCCAAACGCTCTTCGGAAAAATCGTGTACTTGGTAATGTACGCGTGGGTTGCTCCCAGTCCCAATTCCTTCATAATTTTTAGCGCATCCGCCGGCTTGCCCAAATAATATTTTTTCAAATTGACCGGGTAAACATACCAAGCCTCGCCATTTTTCTCCACCTGCAATAAAATTTTTCCTTTGAGCTGCTCCGCGAGCGTCATGGCGCTGACTGAACCGGAAACAACAACCGCGAGAATAATGACCGCCACGATTCCCACAAAGATTAAACCTTTTTTCATAAAAATTAAAGTAATTATGAAAGTTGGGATCATAAAAACCAAATAACTACTTAATCGTTATTGCTTCAATGAAATCCCAAACATCGCAAACATCTCATCAATCCCAATCATCCTAAATTATATCCATCACTTCCCTCGCCAATTTCTCATACGCCCTCGCTCCCTTTGAGCCAGCGTCATAATGCGCGATTGATTTTCCATGACTGGGCGCTTCGGTTAATCGGACGTTCCGCGGAATCACTGTGCGAAAAATTTTATCAGGAAAAAATTTATATAATTCTTGCATCACCTGATCGGACAATCGAACCCGCTTATCAAACATGGTGATCACTGCGCCTAAAATTGAAAGCTCAGGTTTTAAATTCTCTTGAACCAAATTAATCGTATTCATCAATTGCCCTAATCCTTCGAGCGCGTAATATTCAGCTTGAATCGGAATTAAAACATAATCCGCGGCCATGAGTCCATTCAAAGTCAGCAAACCAAGCGACGGCGGACAATCAATCAGGACATAATCATAATCACTGCGCACTTCGAGCAGTGCTTCTGCCAAGCGTGCTTCTCGTCTTTCCAAATTAACGAGTTCAACATTAGCTCCGGCAAGTGCCGGAGTGGCCGGAGCGACACGATAGCCGAGATGGCTGGTCGGTTGGAGAATTTCACGAACTAAAAATTCTCCGCATAATGCCTCGTAAATTCCACGCTTCAAATTCTGATAATCAATACCCAATCCTGAAGTCGCGTTTGCTTGCGGATCTAGATCAACCAAAAGAACGTATTTACCATGTTCAGCCAAATACGCTCCGAGATTTACAGCCGTGGTTGTCTTGCCCACGCCGCCTTTTTGATTTACTACCGCGATTACTTTAGCCATAGGGTTACGAATTACTAATTTCATACGAATCTACGAATTTCTACAAACCTTTTATGTAGATATATTCGTAGCGATAAGTAGATTCGCAGCAAATCCGTAATTCGTAGCCCAATTATAATACATAAACTTGACTTTGACAAGAAATTTGTTTTATAATACCCTATATTCAGAAAAGCACAAAGACCAAAGCACTAAATCCAAATAAAATTCAAAGTCCAAAATTTAAAAACTACCCAAAAAATCTGCATTATCTGTACGTTTATCCGTAAATCTGTAACATAAACTTAAGCCGAAGTGGCCGTGAACCACTCGTTACGACTCGGGTTCACGGTAAACGGAATTGGTAGACTCGGCCTGCCGTAGTCCTGAATCGCACTGAAGGACGAAGGCGGACGCACGGGCTTGTTAAAAACTCAAAATACTACAACAATAAATCAATCCTACAAAACAAAACATCATGCCGAAGTGGCGAAATTGGTAGACGCACGGGACTCAAAATCCCGCGATCGCAAGGTCATGAGAGTTCGATTCTCTCCTTCGGCACCAAGAACTAGAACTCCGGTTCAGTTCTTGGTAAACCATCAATGATCATCTGAAAAGATGATTTTTTGTTAAAATTACAAATTATTGACTTTTTGTTCAACCGCGCTATACTTAAACGTTATCGGAAAATATCCGGTACTGTCAATAACAACCTCAAAAAACAAAAAGGAGACAAAACCATGTTTCTTTACAATTCTTACTGGCGCAATTGGTCCCGCGTTTTGAGCACGAACCATCCGAATGGACCGTTTGTCGAAGTCAACTTGACTCCGATCAACTCCTGGGCAAATGATGTCTCTATGATTCGCATCAGATTGCATGGTACTGCGCGAGATCCAAACGACAAGCTCGTCGAAAATCTTCCCCATGAGATCGAGTTGAAGATGGTAATGAACCTAGGCGTAGAACTCACCGCGCGGCTGCTAACCGAAGACTTTCTGCCCCAGATCGATTGGGAACTCTACAAAAAGAAGTGTAACGGCGGCGCCAATTTGGAAGATATCAAACGTCGATAAAATCAAAGAACCATGTCAAACATGGTTCTTTTAAAATTTAAAATCCCGCTGTTTAAGAACAACGGGATTATTTCTTTTTACGACTGGGGAACGACCTCCCAATTATCTGTGCGGCTCTTGCGGCTGTAAAGCCGAATATATGAATTCGTTTTTTCCGAACGGATACTCAAACGAAGCAGTTGTTGCGCTTCGGAAAGTTCCGGGAAAATGTCCACGTCAAGTTCCATGGCCAAGAATCTATAGAGATCCGGGCCAACCTTGAAATCGGTTTTTTCCACCAAGAGCTGGCGCGTCAATTCATACAAAGCTTTGGTCGTAGCATCCATTGAAACTTCCTGCTGAAAACGATCAAAGAACAATTGAATTTGTTTCATGGCGTGAGCAGCCATATCGCCTTGCACGATAGTCATGGTATTGACCATGGCAACCACGCGGCGCAATCCGTCCGCGCTATCAAAAGTCACTTGCGAAAGCAACCTTCCTTTATCATCAATCAATTCCATAATATCACTAAAATAGTTCACTGATAAATTCTTGAATGAACACTCGTCAGAGTGTGAATTCAAAATTTATACATCTTTATAAACCTTTAGCGTCTCCTCAGCAGTTTTTTTCCAACTAAATCTCTTTACATTTTCCAATCCTTTTGCAATAATTTCTTTTTGAAGATTTTTATTTTGAATAAGTGTACTTAATTTATCCGAGATATCATCTGCATCTTCAGGATTTACAAGTAATGCACTATCT
>JBBTXH010000016.1:0-9125 GCA_038062385.1 Patescibacteria group bacterium | reverse complement strand
ACTTTCACCTTACAGGGTTATCCCCAAAAGGTAACTTCAACCCTGCAACAGTACATGTTTTGTGTTAAATTAAAGTAAAGCAACCTAATAATCCCTCAACTTTTCAATCCCCGGAAACTGCTGAATCTTTTCCAATGCTTTCGCTTCAATCTGACGAATGCGTTCGCGAGTAACGTCAAACTCCTGTCCAACTTCTTCCAAGGTGTGTGAAACTCCGTCAAGAAGACCAAAACGCATTTCCAAGATTTTCTGTTCGCGCGGAGACAAATCGCGGATAATTTGCACCACATAATCTTTGAGCAAACGGAGAGCGGCCGCACGATCAGGACTGACGTTTTTCACGTCCTCGATAAAATCCTCAAGCGTGCTATCCTCTTCATCATCGCCGACCGATGTTTCCAATGAAATGGTTTCCTGGGAAATTTTCATGATGTATTTTACTTTTTCAACCGCCTCATCCATTTCCGCGGCTATTTCCTCGGGCATGGGTTCGCGTCCCAAGTCTTGAATCAACCTGCGTTCAATCTGATGAAATTTATTGATCGTTTCCACCATGTGCACCGGAATGCGAATAGTGCGCGACTGGTCAGCCAAGGCGCGAGTAATGGCCTGCCTAATCCACCAAGTGGCGTAAGTGGAAAACTTGTAACCTTTGCGATATTCAAACTTTTCCACCGCGCGAAACAAACCGATGTTTCCTTCTTGAATCAAATCGAGCAACGACAAACTCTTTCCAACAAAACGCTTGGCAATGGAAACAACCAAACGCAAATTGCCTTCAATTAATTTTTTTCTAGCTTCAGCATCACCTCTTTCATTCCTTTTGGCAAGCGAAAGTTCTTCTTCACCGGTGAGCAGAGAAATTTTTCCGATTTCTCGCAAATACATCTGGATTGAGTCTGCCGAAAGTTCTGCCAACAAAGAAGTTACCTTTGAATCGCCTGACGATAAGAAACCCACCTTGGTCAATAATTTTTGACGTTCGTCTTTTCTTCCCAAGATTCCTCCGCGCAATTCGACCATCTGAATTCCGAGCGTATCAATCTCATCAAGAAATTCTTCCAAGATCGGAAGATAATCTTCCGCTTCGTTAAACAAACGCAAAACTTCCTCTTCGGTCATAAAGCCGCGAGACTTTCCTTTTGTGATGATTGTCTTTATCTGTTCAAAATTCGGCGGTTCAGCTTTTTTTCGTTTTTCCAATAGGACTGGACGAGACGCATGTTTCTGCTGAAATTTTCTGTCGAATTTTCTGTGTTTGTTCTTGCCAAACACGTTTTTGGTGACTCTTCTTAGAGTTTTAGAGATTGTTTTTGAAACAGTTTTAGAAACTGTTTTGTTTGGTCCGAAGACCCTTCTTTTAGTTGTACTTTTTTTCTTAAACGTCACCATAATTATTTTAATCCTGAAGTTTTTGCCTTTGAAAATTCAATTCGTCTATTTCTTTGCTCAATTTATTTTTCCGCTCCAGATCGCTGCTTTGTTCTGCCTGAGCCAACTCCTGCCGAAGTTTTTCCAACTTTCCGGAAATATAACCGCGCCGATAAACTCTAAGCAGTTCAAATAACTCCTGATCAATTTCAGAAGCTGTAAATCCGTCATAAATATTGTCAGCCAATAAAATCAAACTATTTAAATCAATACCGGAAATAATTTTATTTTCCGCTTCAATCAACCTGATCAATTGCTCTTTCTCTATTTGCTGATTTTGATTATAACACGACAAAACGATTTTGTAAAACCCGGACAATCCCTCATCCTCAATCATCTCCGGCAGAAGGTATTCTTGGACAAAAGCAAGATGTTTCGGATAGTTGAGCAAGATCGTTAAAATTAATTTTAGATTCTCGGTTTTGATACTGTCTCCGACCTTAATCGGATTCTGCGGTCGCGTATTGGCCTGGGAATTTTTGCGGTTAACCGGAGAATTAACGTTCACGCGGACAACCGCATTTTGTGGTAAACTTTCCCACAATAATCGTGATTCAACCTGCAGAATATTAGCTAATTGCTTAATCCAATGATCCTGTTCTATTTTATTTTTTATTTTGGCAATTTGAGTTAAAACCACTTTAACCGCCAACTTTTTCTTTGTAACATTAGACAAATTTTCAACAGTTAAGTATTTGTCAAAATAATATTTCATGACATCTTTTGACTGACGCAATGAACTTTCCCATTCCAATGGATTGTTTTTTATGCACTCATCCGGGTCCTTGCCGGTCAAAACTTGAACAATTTTTGTGTTCACTTCAGCGCCAAACAATAAATCAATACTTCTCTCCGCTGCTTTCTGTCCGGCCTCGTCCTGATCAAAACATAAGGCAAAATTATTAGTATAACGCTTCAGTAAGTTAATCTGCTCAATAGTCAACGCAGTACCAGAACATGCCACAACGTTTTTGTAACCAGCTTCATGCGCTGTAATCGCATCCATATTTCCTTCAACAATAATCACATAATTATTTTCCCGAATCGCTTTTTTCGCCTTATCTAATGCGTAAAGCACGCTTGATTTATGATACAAAACGCTTTCCGGCGTATTGATGTACTTCGCCGGTTCATCAGCTTTCAATGTTCTGGCAGTAAAACCGATCACATTGCCATGAATATCCTGTATCGGAAACATCAGACGGTCTCTGAACCGATCATAATATCCGGTTCCTTTTTCTTTTCGCACGCTTAATCCCGCTTGGAAAATTTCGCTTTCCGTATAGCCTTTCTCCATCAAAGACTTCATAGTCGCGTCCCAACTGTCAGGAGCAAAACCGAGTTTGAATTCAACCAATGTCTTGTCCTGAATTTTTCGTTTGGCTATATATTCCCGCGCGATTTTTCCAACATCAGCCTTCAAACATTCCTGCCAATATTGAGTGGCGCTCTGACACACTTCGTGCAAACGATTCTTTTGACTGGTAACCCGAGGATCAAATTGTTTGAGTTGCACGCCGGCTTTTTGCGCCAGCAATTTCAAAGCTTCGGGAAATTCAATGCCTTCTATTTTCTGAATAAACGTAAACATATCCCCGCCCTCATTGCAACCGAAACAGTGCCAAATCTGGCGATCAGGTGTAACGAAAAAAGATGGACTCTTTTCATTATGAAAAGGGCAACGCGCTTTGAAGTTGGAGCCCGCCTTGTGAAGCGGCACATACTCGCCAACCACAGTGGCGATGTCCAACTTTTGTTTTATTTCTTCAACCGAATCCATGAATTTAGAGGTTAGGGGTTAGAGATTGGACGTTAGAGTTGATAACCTCCAATCTCCAACTTCCAACTTTATGCACAGTCAAGCAAGCTAGGTATTCATGTTTTGATAAAAAATGGTATAATGTGTTTGAATTTATAATACTACATTATACCTGAGTGGTGCACTTCAAAAGTAAACTTGCGAATTCTATGTCAAATTCTAATATCAATATCCCTTTGAGATTCAATGATTCGGATTTTACTTGTCATCATGAACCGCAACTACCGAAGGAAAAACGCAGTTTCGGACAAACAGCCGCTGATGCTTTAACCAGATTTTGCGGTAGCTGGACTTTTATCATTGCCTTGCTCTGCGGTATTGTCGGTTGGATTATCTTGAATATTATTGCTTGGGAATACAACTGGGATCCAGCGCCCTTCATTCTATTAAATTTGGTTTTGGCCTGCTTTACCTCTCTTCAAGCGCCAATCATTCTCATGAGCCAAAAACGAGCTGCTGAACGCGATCGATTGAGTCAACGGTATGATTATTTGATTGATCGAAAAACCGGTCGTGACGCGGAAAAAATATTGGCTGAAATTAAAAATCTGGAAAAAAAGTTGGATAAATTAATAAAATAAACTTCTAAAAAATTAGCCCTGATCGGGCTATTTTTTATTGGCGAAAATGTCAGCGATCATGGCCGTGATCCGGCGCGCCTCTTCTTCCACGGTTTCCCCTTCATATTCTCCGCTATGAGCATGGCCAACTCCATATGACGCCTGCTTTTGATCCAAATGCAAATCCACTTCGAAATAATTATCAAAATCAGTTAAATAAACATGAAAACGAGGATAGTTACCTCCACCCAACTTTCGAGTATAACTGATTTTATCATATTCGCGGTCATACCACTCGCCATAGTTGCAGCGTCTCACAAGTTCGCGCGAGTTATAACCTTTATAGGGAAATTTGAATTTCATAAATTTATCTTCTCTTTCATTAACAATTATAGCTGAATTCAAACAAAAAATCCACCCCCCTTCGCGCAAGGCTACGGGGAGCGGATTCTTCCCTTTATTTAACATCAGCGCGCTTCTTTAATTCATTTATAATCTTGACTAGAATTTTTCTTGCTTCAGCCATTTGCGCGCTCGCTTCTCTCATCAATTTATTTTGGTTGTTATCAATTAATCCTTCCAGATGAGCGTCTGCAGTTAACAAATCTTGCGCTTGTTTCAACTTTCCATTGGCCCCGTTGATTTTATTTCGATAATCAGTCATTAAACCTTCCAAAGTAGAAACATCTGCGCCGCGTAATTTCAAAATTTCTATTTGCTTGCTTAGTTCAACTTCAAGATTATTTGTTTTGGCGAATAGTTTAGCCATTTTGAAAGTCATCAGGCGACCGGCGATCAAACGACCGTCAAAACGATGCTCAGCCCAAAAATTTCTGAATTCTTCAGCCAAGTCGCGAATCGCTTGCCGATCACCTTGCGCATTACTTATCTTTTCGCTGATGCTCTGGAGTCGAGAGATATCACTCTCAACCAACTTGATTGAAGCGACAAAAACCGAGCTGGAAGCCAATTCTTCTGACAAAATCCTAGCTCGTAATATTTCAAGCTGTTTTACGATCATCTCAATTGTTCGCAATAAAAATTCTCCGGCATTCAGAACAAAAGCCTGACCGCCATCAGCTGATTGTTCTTTTGGCTGATTCAACGTATTTTCAACCTGCACGCGCGATACGTTCTGTTTTTCCTTTAATTCATAAAACTGTTTTGGAATGAATGGTTGGTTGGAGAGCGGTTGTTGCGGCGCAAACTGTTCCGGGTTATTCGTTTTAATCGGCAATGGTTTCTCTTCCTTCAGCACCGGCTTCTGCTCAATTTGCCCACCATTAATCGGTTCGACTGTCACGAACGGATTGAATTTAACAACCGGCTTGGCAAACTGATTAATAGTTGGTTGTTCAATGTTATTCGAAAGAGACAACGCCAAAGTCGCTGTTGGTCCAAGGAGCCAGCTTAATATCAAGATAATAATTAAAATTTTGTTTATCTTTTTCATATTACATTATTTCACCGTCAATCTGAGACAGCAGCGAATCTAAATTTTTTAATGATTCATCGCTGGCTAATTTTTCTATTTCAGATAATTCTTTTTCAAAATTATTCAAATCGTTTTTTAACGAATCCACGTTTTTTTCAATCGCCATAGTATCTTTCTTTATCTCCGCTGCGTTTTCTTCTGCGCTTTTTTCAAAAGAAACCTCTTGTTCGGTGACAGCCACATCCACTTTACCTTTTGGTGCGTTGTACCAATTAAAACCAAAAGTTATCACCAGCAAAAATGTGGCGACTGCCACGGCATAAGGCAAACCCTGCCATTCGAAAAATGAAAAGATTGGCGCGAAAAAGCTCTCTTTGACATTAGCCACCTTATCTCCCGGCAACGCGGCTAAAATTTTTCGAAGCAAGCTTTCACTCGGCGCGAATTTATCTTTTTGCGCATCCATGATTTCAATCGCCTTGAAAATTTCTTGCAAATCATTAGCTTGTTCTGAAAATTTCTTAAAAATTTCAGCCTCCGACTTTCCTTGATCACGCAACAACAAAGCTTCGTCAATCACCTCCTCTAAATTTTTGTCAGAATTATTTTTCATACAAATTTAAATCTTTGAATTTATCACGTAAAAATTTTAATGCCCGACATTGAATTTGTCTAATTGCTTCTTCTGATTTACCCAATAATTCCGCGATTTCTTTGTTCGAAAATCCTTCCATGAATCGGAGGACAATGACTTCCCTTCGAACATCATCGAGCTGTGACAAGGCGTTCTTGACCAATTCAGCATTATCGCAACGATCAGCGATGCGTTCATGTTCGTTGTTTACAACCGGGCCGTCATTTCTTTCATCTTCCTCGTTATCATCAAGCTTCCAATCCTTCTTCTTGCGCCAATAATCAATGATGGCGTTTCGCGCAATTGTAAAGAAATACGCCAACGGTTCTTTGCCTTGATCTCGCCAACGCGGTAAAGATTTATAAACTCGAATAAAAACCGTTTGTGCCAAATCCTCTGCTTCTTCTTTGCTTTTCAAACGCAGATAAATGTATCGAAAAACAGGAACAAAGTATTTGTTATACAGTAAACCAAACGCTTCGCTGTCACCATCCTTGGCAAGCATCATCAGTTCTTTCGCGTCTATTTCATTGTTATCAATTCGGCTAAGCATAATAATTAACGCATATTTACAGCATTTGTGACGATGCGGTTTTCCGCTTTAATCGCTTAAATATCCAAAAACCAACGACGACGATTATCAGTAAAATAATGATTATGTCCATTATTTCACTGTATTTTCTAATTTCTTCCCAACGAGTGCCTAAATAAAATCCAAGATAAGTCAAAAACGAGTTCCATAGACCAGCGCCAATAATGGTATAAACGCTGAACTTGAAAAGATTCATTTTACCCGCTCCGGCCGGCAGAGAAATCAAATGTCGCACAACCGGAATAAATCTGCTGAAAAAAATTGCCTTGGAGCCGTAACGCGCGAAAAATTTTTCTGTCATTTCCAAATGATGTTGATTCAATAAAAAATATTTGCCGTATTTCTCAATAAACAATCGTCCGCCCCATTTGCCAATATAATATGAAATCAATGAACCAATAATACTGCCCAGCGTGCTGAATAGAATTATCAGCCAGGGCGACATCATTCCTCTTGCCCACAAAAATCCGGCAAACGGCATGACTGCTTCGCTCGGCACCGGCGCCACCATGCTTTCCAGCATCATTAAAAATCCAACGCCTGCGTATCCGGCGCGTTCAATGATACCAATGAAAAATTGAACTAAATATTCAGTCATACTATTAAACAATACCACTCCATTATATTCCGAATTTCGAATTACAACAAGCTCTTAATTACCTGCAAAAACTTGACAATTGAACTCGACTTTGCTATTATATAATCACGAAAGGGGGCTACTGAATGCCAGTACCAGAAGACAAGGATGGTCAGGTTCAAGGAGAAGGACGTTCGGCAACCGATGACTTCCTGGATAAATTAAGAGGAGAGAGAATCAAGCTGGTTCGCACAATTTCATCCAAGCCTGATCGCCCGATGTTCTCGGTGAATCATAATGGCTCACCAACAGGTAAAAACAGAAAAGGCAAAATACGAAAGAACATCATTAAAATAAGAAAATAATCAGAGCCAATCTCTTCACACAAAAACCCGACTAACACGTCGGGTTTGTTTAATACGAATTTATTTAATCGTTTGTTCTTTGATCCCCATAAACCTTGATCAAAATTAAATCCCATTCCTTTCGCTGAATAAAACGATCGGAAACAGGATATTGCAATTCACTTTCCCTCTTATGATGTCTGTCCAATGACTGTTGCAAATTTTTGGCACTGACAACAATTTTTTTTAATTCGTTCATTCGACAAGCTTCTTCTACAAACGAAACCAAACGCAAGATCACCGCATGGTCTTGATACGCTTTTTGCGCCAAGCCGGAATCAGTATCCATTTCAAGATATTCGCTGAGTCGCGGAAACAAATACTCGTCTTCCAATCGCATGTGCAACAGAAGTTGCGTTTTAAATCGTTGAAGCAAAACAATCGCTTGATCAATGTTTTTTATTTCATCAAAAAACCCAACAAGTAATTGATCCAAACGCGCATGTTCAGCGTCAACGAACGTGGAGATGAAGTTCATATTATTTATCTGATTAATACCGTCAATTTAAAAAAGGATCGCTGAAAACAATCCGATCGCGCCAAGTACAAAACCAACCACCGCGCCGGTTGTTGGCAACTGGTGAAAAATTGTCCAGGCCAGAATCGGTTCAATAATTAAAATGGAAGTAATGGATGCGGCACTGACAATCCAAATATTTTTAAACGCTTTAAAACCAAGTATGTATCCGGCGATGAGGAATCCTCCGGCCAGAGTAAATAGCGCCAGCATTTTGAAAAAAATTTGCCAGATAGGCTGTTCTGCCAAATGACCATTTTTCGCTCCCATTATTTCCGCGCTGATCGTCAAGGTTTCACCAACAAACAGCAGGATTAGAACGATAATTTTTGTATAGATTGAATCCATAGGTTGATAAAACTATCCAAATTCGGAGGGTAAGGGATTTGAACCCTTGATGCCTTTCGACAAACACGCTTTCCAGGCGTGCGCACTAGACCACTATGCGAACCCTCCAGAAAAAACTCAAAGCACGAAGCACAAAACTCAAATAAAATACAAAATCTAAAATCAAAAATTCAAAACACTGAAGTAAAGAAGCAAAAGAGCAAGACAAGTTGTAAGCAAGACAAGTGAAATCAAGTAGCCAACTACTCACTACAACCTACAAACTAATTTTACTCCTTTCCCTAATCAAGCATATATTCCTATACTATCAACAATTACCATATTTTTCAACCCCTCGTTCCTGTGCATCATTTACTTGACTGCAAATCCTCTTGTTGTAAAATGGACGGGTAATGCTAAGAGACTGCCTTCACTATGACTTCGACATACCAAGGAGGAAAAAATGGGATTAGACATTGTCGCAGATATTAAAAGGGGTTGGTTACCGAATGCCATTACCTTGCTCGGGCTGTTCTTCATTCCAATTATCATTCATTATCATGGCACCGGCGACTTTGGAATGACTCTATTGTTCTTTACACTTGCCTGGGTGACTGATTTCTTTGATGGCTGGCTGGCGCGAAAGCTGAAACAAACATCACAGACCGGCGCTTTCTTTGATCCGCTCGCAGATAAAATATTCACTGTTATCTTTCTGATTTATTTTTGGAAAAATTTCAGCGAATTTTTCAGCATTCCGGTCATGGCCATAGCTCTGTCACTCACAACTTTGCGTATTTACAAAATTTATTACGGCAAAGAAAAAAAG
>JBBTXH010000015.1:12080-15429 GCA_038062385.1 Patescibacteria group bacterium | reverse complement strand
ATAAAGTTGATCTTGATTTTGAAACGTTCGTTGACCTCGTCGCGATTGACGGCGGACAAGCGAAAAATCATTCCCTGACAATCGGAAAAGGACAAATGATTCCCGGCTTTGAAGATAATATTATTGGCCTGAAAAAAAACGAGGTCAAAGAATTTGAACTTGAATTTCCAAAAAAATATCATGAGGAAAAATTGCAGGGCAAGAAAGCATTGTTCAAAATTAAAATTAACAGCGTTTACAAAATTGAATTGCCGGAAGTTAACGACGAATTCGCCAAAGGATTTGGTTTAAAAAATTTAGATGACCTAAAAAAACATCTTGAATCCAATATTAAACATGAAAAAGAAATGAAAGAGAACCAACGGTTTGAACTTGAACTCGTTGAACAATTAATTGAAAAAAGCAAATTTGAAGAATTGCCCGACTCACTCATTGACGATGAAACACACAAAATGATTCATGAACTTGAAGACAATGTCATTCGCCAGGGCATGAAATTTGACGATTATCTCTCCAATATTAAAAAGACTGAAACAGATTTACGTTTGGATTTTGCGATTGATGCGATCAAACGTGTTAAAACCGGTTTAGCGATCCGCGCTTTGGCTGAAAAAGAAAATGTTACAGCTGAAGAAAAAGAAATCAATGACGAGATTGAACGAGCGCTCGCCACGTACAAGTTCCATCCGCAATACGAAGGTAAACTCGCTGAACTCGAACAAAACATGCGTTCTGAAAACGGCCAACGTTATTTCTCCAATTTAATCCGCAACCGTAAGGCGATGGAATTTTTGAAATCTAAGGTAGGGCGGTAGGGTTGTGGGTTGGTAGGGCGGTAGGATGTAGGACAACAAAAAATTACCCCTGACTTTAGTCGGGGTAATTTTAATCAATCTATTGAAAATATCCTCTTTTTTTGATACAGTAATAACAAGAAAACAACAGAAACCTCTTTTTCCGTAGTATCCGTAGCAATTCGTAGATTCGTAAAAAATTCGTAATTAGTAACCCCATGCTCTTCGGCGCCCACGTATCAATTGCCGGCGGAATAGAAAACGCCCCATTAAACGCCGCCAAGATCGGTTGCGAGGTTTTTCAATTTTTCTCTCGTTCTCCGCGCGGCGGCAACCCCACTTATACTGAAAAATCAATCAAACTTTTTCATGAAAATTTTAAAAAATCAGAAATAAAAGAATGTTATATCCATACGCCGTATTACATCAATCTTGCTTCTGCAAACAATCGCATCCGTTACGGCTCCATCTCCGCGATTCGCGATGAACTTGAGATCGCTACAAAACTGGGCGTTAAATACGTCATGACTCATCTTGGCAGCGCCAAAGATTTCGGTGAAGAGAAATCAATTGAACTCGTAGCCGAAGCGCTTGATAAAATTCTCAATGGTTATATTGGGACAACCGAACTTCTGATTGAAAACTCTGCCGGTTCAGGTAATATTATAGGCGGTAAGTTTGAAGAGATCAGCGACATTATAAAAAAAATGAAAAATAAATCAGTTGGAATATGTTTTGACACTTGCCATGCCTTTGCTTCCGGCTATGATTTGAGAACAGCTTCCGGATTGGTGGAAACACTGAAATATTTTGACCGCGCCATCGGACTTGATAGACTGAGAATGTTTCACTTCAACGACTCAAAAACTGATCTTGGCACAAACAAGGATCGACATGAAGATATCGGCGAAGGATTGATCAGCATTGAACCATTCAAACAGCTCGTTCGTCATCCGGGATTTGAGAACTTGAACGCCATCATTGAAACTCCGGGAGAAAAACTTTCGTACAAAGAAACCTTGATTCTACTGAAATCATTGCGGATTTAATTAAAATCACAAACCCCCGCAATCCCGAAAGATAACATGACGCGCGCTCCGCTAATTCGTAGTTTGTAACATTTGTACGATTTGTAATTTGTAGCCTTATGAAAATCGCCATTTGCTCCGACTCCCACGATAATATAGTCAATATCACGACCTTTCTTTCTTATTGCAGAAAAAATAAAATTAAAATAATTTTGCATTGCGGCGACTGGTGCGCGCCATCGGTTTTACGGTTTTTTCGAGAAAAATTCAAAGGAGAAATATACGGCGTTTACGGCAATGTTCACGCGGATCATGAAACAATGCAAAAGTTTGCCAAGGATAATGATATTAAACTGAAGAGCGATGAACAGCTTCTGAATCTCCGCAGTGTCTCCGTCCACCATGAATCTCAACAAAGTAAGCGGGTTCACCCCGCACAATTGCGGGGTTCGAATGACGCAACAAAAATAGTAACAATAATCACCCATTACCCGGACAACGCGAAAAAGCTGGCTGAAACCGGAAAATACCAAATAGTTTTTTACGGGCACAATCACAAGCCGTGGATGGAAAAAATTAACGAAACATACATGATCAATCCGGGAACTTTGGCAGGCATGTTTCAACGCGCTTCATTCGCGGTTTACGACACTGAAACGAAAAAACTGGAATTGAAAATCGTGGATCAAATAAAATAAAAAAACGCAGTGATGTATGAACCACTGCGAATTAGATATTGCTACTCGTAGAAAGTAACCGTTGCTTCCACCAAAGCGTTTTGAAGCTCAATTAAATATTTCCCTTCTTTCTTATCGTATGTAATGAACTCCACTCCTTCCATTTCCAAAGACACATCCAGTGAGAAACAAAGCTTGTCAGGGCATAATGCATGAAAATGGATGGAGCGTACTCGCGTTGCGAACCATCTCAAGGTCTTGCTTTCAGAGTCATTCCAATATACTACTACCACATCATCAACGTCAGGCAATGTAGTCGGAAACCCAAGTTTCTCGTAAATCTTCATCTTTCCCTCCATGGCCAGTTGCGGCCAAGTTGAAAACTGATGATAACAAAATATAATACCCCTGTCAAACGACGGCGTAGTTACTTATCACTAAAACCACCATACTTCAATCGTGAGGCAACCATTCGAAAATTAGTAGCGATTCGTAGATTTGTAGCTAATTCGTTCGCCAGAGGACGAATGCGTCCTTCGGCGCATAATTCGTAACCTATGCTCATAGAAAGAAACAACCAAACTCCGGAATATCCAAAAATAAAACAAGCTGTTGAAATTTTAAAAAATTGCGGGGTTATTGTTTATCCGACCGATACGATTTACGGATTCGGCTGTGATATTTTTTGCAAAAAAGCGGTTGAAAAAATTTATAAAATCAAAAAAAAGAAATCAACCGGCTTCAGTTTCATTTGCCCGAATTTAAATGAAATCAGCAAATACGCCATTGTTTCAGATTACGCTTATCGCCTGATGAAAAAACTTTTACCCGGTCCATATACTTTTGTTTT
>JBBTXH010000015.1:1669-12070 GCA_038062385.1 Patescibacteria group bacterium | reverse complement strand
AGGCAGCTCATCAATTGACGAGTCAGCAATCACAGGAGAAAGCATACCTGTAGAAAAAACAGCAGGACACATAGTCATTGGCGCAACAATAAACAAGCATGGATCATTTATTTTCAAAGCAACAAAATACGTGCCGAACGAATTAATTCCAAATAAAAAAACTGTCGCTATCAGAGTTCCCGACAATCAAGTTTGTTTAAAACTGGTGGAAATGCTCGGCAATCCGATCGTTACGACAAGCGTGAACATAACAGACGAACCACACTTCTCCGACCCATTGCAAATTGAACGCGAATTCGGCGAACAGGTTGATCTTATTATTGACGCGGGAATTTTAAAAAATGAACCTTCATCAGTTGTTGATTTAAGCGGCGATGCTCCGGTCGTGATTCGCGAAGGCAAAGGCGATGTTTCATTTTTATGAATCAACAAATTTTCGTCAAAGCAAAACCAAAATCAAAATTCAATACGGTTCTAACTTTGGACAACAAAAATTTTGAAGTGAAAGTTACAGCCGCGCCGGAAAACAACAAAGCGAATAATAAAATCATTGAACTGCTCGCGGATTATTTTCACATTGCCAAATCAAATTTGAAAATTGTGAGTGGCGAGAAGAGTAGGAATAAAATTATTGAACTGAGTTTGTAGGTAAAACAAAAAAATATAAAAACAATAACTTAAAAACACCGATCAATGGATCGATGTTTTATTTTTATCTACACGTTAAACAGCTCAACAAACCTTGTAAAAGAACAATTCACTTCAGTCACCTTGTTTTTGCCTGAAACCCTAACTACTTCGATGCTCTGCTCTTGGCAATTGATCCTAACAATCAATTCAGCATCATCATAATAGTCTTCACTCTTGTTATCCATACTAAGTCGAGAGGAGTCTTTATGCATTGTTTGCTGATGGGTAATCTCGGTAAATATTTCAGCACAGAGAAAACCAACAGACACTTCAGAATCAACGTGCCCGGACAACACGCACCAAATTGCCACAATAGTTCGATTGCCATTAAGACCGCCTTCATCAAATAGCGCGACCCCGTTTTCAAAAACAATAACACTTGCACGCGGTTTAGTTTCTTCTCCCATTATTGCCTCCTTTAGTCCGCCGAAGTTTTTAACGTAGGCGACTTTGTTGTTCTTCTTTCACGCGCCGATCTCTTCATCGGTCAAAGCAATGAACTCTTCAAAAGAACAATCAATCATTGCGTCATCTCGGCTGTCTGAAACAACAATGGTTTGTTCATTACAATTTACGGCCACCACCAATTCAGCATCAGCATGTTTCCATTGTGTAATACCAAACTGACAAGCCTCACGGCTCTTCCTCTGCGCATCAACCATGATCACAAATATTCTAGCGCAAAGAAAGCTCGGCTCACCCCAGTAAGCGACATTTTCTCGGAGCGCTTTTTTAACTGCTTTGACGATTCGCTTGTTGCTCGCTCCCATACTATCGGTTAGAGCAATATCAGTATCCTCTATAAACACAAATGCCCGCTCGTCCATGTTTACCCTCCTTGTTTGTTCAATCCTCCTCAACCCAATACCCCTCAATTTCAAAATATTGATTATGGGATAGCGGGAACAATCGCACGAACCAGTAATCATGATAATCCCTGCCAAGCATATGCAGATCGCAAACATACCAACCGTCCGGAGTCGCCACGTCGCCGTATTCGCGATTATTTTCATCAGCCTCGCCAAATGCGCTATAACTCCATCCCCAAGAATTCCAACCCGGTTGTTTGCACCAAAATGGTTTGGGCGAACGAAGTTCTAAAGCGTTTCCTGTTTGAAAGATGTCTGTTGTTGTCAATTTGATTGAGACGCTGCTGATATTCCAAGCCGACATAACAAACGCTTTCTTAACGTTTGCAGCAGGCACGACGAGTACTTCCGGATTACAATAAGCGTTCGAGGCCTTCGCGTTGCAAACCTGTTTCTTCGCTTCAGCAGATGACAAAACACCGAGACAAATAAAAATCGAGGCAATTAGAATGATTGTCAAAGTGCGCATTTTTTCCTCCTTTTGTGCCCAATTGCACAACTGATAATAATACTATAACCGAATAAAAAGTCAAGACCAAAGACATTTAAACATATAAGCACCGGTTGAAGGTAATAAACAAAACGGCATGAAGTCTGTTGCTTATATGCTTCTGTGCTTTATTGCTTAAATGTACATAGTGTCGTAAAATATTGTCCAATGCTCCACGTGGAGCACATGCTACAAATTAGAAAATTAATTCGTATATACAGGTTACGAATAATACAAAATTTGTAATTCGTAACATTTGTATGATTAATAATTTGTAGCCTTTGTCTATACCTGTGTATACAAACGCTGTTTTTATGCACATATATACATGTTATCCACAAAACCACAAGCCGTTAACTAATACTTAGATATTTTTACTAGCAAATAAAAATAGCCGTTGATGTTTCAACGACTATTTAATAATTTCTCTTATTTTACAATCATCACCATGCTTGATGCAACATATAAGGCAATACTTACAATTGCGAATGCCCTCAAAACAATCCCAAGACTAAACACATACTTCTTCTTTGCAATTTCCAGCATTGACCCGATGATTACAATAATCGTGCTTGTAACAATAATTACACTACCGGAAAGTATCATTAGCCCAACACGACCGCCAGAATCTCCATTCAACGTGACAGTTGCAGAGTGCCATAACGAATTAACATACGCTGGTGCGGCCGTAGCTGTGCAAATAACAAATGACAAAAGTATGGGAAGTATTGAATCGCTATCATTAACTATATACAAAACAATCAACGAAACGACAAGCAATCCAGCTCCAAGCACCAAGGCGAGATCCATTGTCCACGAATTTCGGAACAAAAGAAGTATAACCAACATGGCAAAAGCTCCCATGTTCTGCGCTGACACAATTTTGGCTGAACAATCAACCTTCTCGGTTTCAACTTCCATGACTTCCTCCTGTTTATTGTTAATGATCAGATAATAATTATATCATTTTATATCCTGTCTAAAGTAATGTCAATATAGCCCAGAACAAAAATGCTCCACGTGGAGCGTTTTGAATTGTGATAAGTGAGTGATTTTTAGTATTAGTTTAATTTTATTTATATTGTAAGTGTCGTAAAACATTCAAATGAGTTAATTCATGCACGAATAGGCGACTATTTGCAACTAAAAAGCTGCCTATGAAAAGTCAAAAGCAGCTTAAATTGTCATTCTATTTCCGCGAGCAATCGACGCGCAGAATACGGCATTACACCTGACTCTCTTCGCAGTTTGCGGACTTCCGAGACGCGCGCTCCACAGTAGTCAGCGATCGTCGTGTCCGGCAGTTTCCCGAGAAACGCCCTCGCCTTGTCCTTCCATTCAGTCACTTCGTCAAATTGGTAATTTATACCAATTTTAGCCAAAGCAGCCTTTAATGTTCCAAAGTGAACGATTGTTGAACGGTACAAGGATTGATCTTTCCGGCAAAAGTCATCCGGCGTAAGTGTGGAGTAGGCGCTGATCCGATCCAGCGTTTGCGCCGGACAGTAGAAGACCAGTTCAACGCTGGTTGCCACGCCCTTAAAAATCAAATGCGGACGAAACCTTGTCTGGCACTTCGGGCAACCGGTAGTCAAATCGTTCACGTCTCGGTTAAACCCTTGCATAATTTGCAGATAATTCAGCTCCATTCCGCACGCTGGGCATTTGGCAACAGGTGTGTATTTTTCCTTGCGCAACGCCTCCAGCAACTGCGATCTCAATTGTAAAATTTGCGTTTGCAATGTAAACCGCTGACCCAATGTCAACCGTTGCACCAGTGACTGTCTTTGTACGAGCTGATGCCCTTGAGAAAAACTCATCTCTTGCCTCCACTGTGGGAACCATTCCCAACACTTACTTATTAGCAAGTTATGAACTTTTTGTCAATGTTTTGAGAAAATAAAAACGAGCAAGAATTTTTCTTGCTCTTTTTGGTCATTATTCTTTTTGCTGAAATTTCTGTTCCATGTACGCGCGCAGTCCACCGTATGTTTGAATTTCAGTTGGAAAAACAATCCTCAAGAAACAACCTCTACAAACTAACACGTCATGCGTTTTCGAAGTTCGTTTTCGATCAACCCAACTGTAACAACAAGCGTGTGTTCCAACACATGCACTCAATTTATTGCCATCTCGTGTATGCTCGGGAAAAGCTCCGCCTGATTGCGGCGAATACTCCAGAAGGAAATCATTTTCAGTTGTTAGTTGAATCGGTTTTAACGGAACGCTTCTTTCAATTTCAATCTGAACGCTTTCAACAATCTGTTCACGACTATATTTATTTAAAGCCTTCCCTCTAACTCTAACAAACAAATTATTCAACCATTCTGTCGCGCGACAATCACTCTTGTTGTCAGCACCCATTACTTTGTACGGACATTTCTCATTTACTACGAATGTTTGGCCGGTACATCTTCTATCTTCATCAAGATGGTTGCCAAGGAGTTTTCCTTCTACCACGCTCGTTGCTTCAAAGCCAGCGCGTTGAACGGTTTGAAGAAACACTTGAACCTCTTCGTCAGAAAGACGCGCGGTTCCATTCCAATCAGAACACTTCAATGCCAACTCAACAAATAGTTCGGTAATATTATTAACTCCACTCATTGTTGTCCTCCTTGACCACTGAAGCCTTCGGCGCAGGTGGTCTTTCCAGGTTGATTATTGTTTCTATTCAAGGTCAACATCGCCAAGAAAATCGCGCCATCGCGTAAGCTTGCTTTGCAGATTAATAAGTTTCATTTTTACGGCCGCCAACTCTTCAGCGAGTTTGAGTTCGCCTGGCGATACCGCTTCAAGTTGCCTTCGCGCTTTACTAAGTTCTGTTTCCAAATTGGCAATTCGGCCGGTAACAACATTATTGTAATCATCATGACTATTACCACGAACGCCATCTACCGGATTGTTCGGACAAACTCCAAACGGATCGAGACCGACTGGACCGCCCGAACGAGTTGATCCCATCCAGCATCCGCAATTATACGCGCAATCAGATGTTCCAACGCCAACATCGTATTTGTGTTCGCCGTATTCTTTTTCCTTCTGTCCCTTTGGCATGACCGCCGCCTCCCTTCCCTTGTAAAGTACAAACAGAGCCAAGCACCTTGCTCGACCTCCTCAAATTGAAATTTACCTTAAATAAACAAATACAACGCGCTTAATCATTTTTTTCTGAAAACAACAGCTTCTCCAGTTCGGTTATGAGATTCAACTAGCGCCTTGTTTACTTCTGTAGTTTTTTCTACACCACGGACAATCCTTCGTATAATTTTGAATTTTTCACTCTCGCCGCTTTCAATTGTTTTTTCGTAGCTTTGAGTTGCTGCTCCAAATGTTTGATTCGCATTTCAACGACACTCCGATAATCATGTTCTCCTCCAAGATAGATTCCGTCTTTTGAATTGTTCGGACAAACTCCCCTTGCGTCGAGACCGATCGGGCCACCTGACCTACGTCCATCATCATCTATCCAACATCCACAGCCGTATGCGCAATTAACAACGCCACCGCTAGTGTCAACACCATAATTATGTTTGCCATAATATTTGTTATCGACATTACCTTTCGGCATAGCACCACATCCTTTCTATTGTAACGAACAGACAAAGCCAAGCCCTTTACTCGACTTCTTCAACTTGAAATTTACCTTAAATAAAAAATAAATGCAATGCTCAATAAAAAAGACCTTAGAGTTTTACTCCAAGGTCTTGATACTAACTACTCTTTTTTACAGATCGTTGAATAGACCAACTCTTCAGTTTCGACCATTTGCGCAAGATCTCGCGCTTGATGATATTGGTTTTCACGACGTTTCAACCACCTCTTAACTGCTTCACCAAGATATAGCCACATTGTTTTCGGCTCTACTTTGGCTTTTTCGGAAATTGTTTGTGGATCTGATTCAATAATATGAACTTCTTTCGCGCGATCATATCCGCGATTTTTATATCCAGACTCACCAATAAAAGTGACGGTCACTAGAACCCAGTGATTATCGCGCGTGAGTCCCCATGCCCTGACAATTCCGTCACGATAAAACGGTACGGGAAAGAATCCCAAATCAAAACGCAACGCCGGCTCTTTCCCAGTCGCACAATTAGTCACTTCATATGACGCGGACGAGCAGTAAAAAAGTCCTTGTGTCTTGAGAGAAAACCTGCCATCACCGCACGAATTCGCGACATCAAGATGAATCGCATGATAAGATCCTTCTTCTCCACGAAGACATTCCAATTTACCCAACTCCTGAAGCGTGAACGAATCAAGGCGCGGTTTAATTAGTTCGCGGCGCTCTTCAATCAGTTCAAACCATTCTGCGTCAATCAATTGTTCTTTGCGAAGGAACATTTTTAATCCTTTGGTAGAGGGCATACCCTCCTCCTTTCCAATAACGGGCGGCGTACCTCCCGCCAGCAACATCTTTGCATAAAGCAATAAATCAGTCAAGTCCGTAAAGTGTAAAACGAGAGGATGGTTGAGAAAATTGGGATGTTTGGGATTATTGAGATACTTAAGATTTGAGAAAAAATAAAAAACAGAAACCATTATCAGTTTCTGTTCTCAAAATAAATTTAACCAAGCTTTTTTGAAATCTTGTCCCAAATTTTATCCCACCAACTGACAACGCGTCTGCTGACGATCGCGGCATAGACACCGACGCCAATTAAAATGAGCGGCCAAACAACGCTCCAGCTCACCTCAATTAACCCGGTGTTTTTCAGAAAAAAAGCTACTCCAATGATGACGAGGACAACGGCAATAATCATAAGTTTTTATTTAAAATAATTAAACGCTATTTCAAGTTACGATTGTATTATACCATCAATGATAAGCAATTTAAATGAAAACCCGCCAAATGTCGATAACATTTGGCGGGCGGGCAGTGCTGCCCAGTTTTACGAAACAACTTTATAGTAATCGAGGGCTCGGACAGCCCCATGACCATAGCCAGCCCTTGTGAAGGCGTCGGCGATGTCAGTCCCCTCGACTATCTCGGTGTTTCCATCGAGCCAGTACAGAATGAACTTGTGCATTTTTTCTCCTTTGCGTTGTTCATCGAACTCCTAGAACCCGATGGCCATGACGCCGGCGCGGAGAGTGATGGCGCCGCGACGCCGGAGTTCCGCGATGATGGCAGGATCGTCTGGGAGGTTGATCCCCTGAGCGAACTCAGGATGACCGATCTCATCCAGACCGCGCCGCACTTCCTCGGCCGTGGTTGCGCTCTTGACGACGCGAATGGCGGACATGATGTCCTCCACGGTGATGGAGGGAACGATGGCCGGAACCGGAGCGTCCTGAATCGGCTCGAGCTCAACTTCTTCCGCCTGATGCGCGTAGAAGTCCATGGCGGCCTGCGCGAAAGAATCAATCGAAGCATCCACGCTGTCCAGGATCTGCTCCTTGGCCGTCTCGTAGGCCAGACGCGGATTGCGAAAGTCGCCGAACCCCATGGACGGACGCCGACCGCGCGATCTCTGCCAGTTGGCATGCGCGACGACGGACTCTGCAGAACCAGAAACGAACTTCTTGAAAATCTCTCGCTTCGTCATGATCCTTCTCCTTTTTCTTTTCCATTGTTGTTGAAGAACCGTAACTCTTACGACACAATAGTCCAGCAAACTGATTTACTAAGCTAGTGCGTGGTATGAATTTAGAACTAACTTACAATTACTATTGTAGCACACAAAAATGATTTTGTCAATAGCGATACGCTAAAGTTACACAAAATTATAAATTTTTGTCAATAGTAATAATAAAATTAAACAAAAAATCAGCATCTCTGCTGTTCTTTGTTATTCTGTCTCAACTATCCACTTCCTCATCCCAGCACCACGCACTACGCACTACGTTTGGGTTCTGGGTAAACCTCTCCTTCATCCTTAATTGCCCCCGGTAGGAATCGAACCTACGTATCCAGCTTAGAAGGCTGGTGTTCTATCCGTTGAACTACGGGAGCAAGAACATTTAAGCATAGAAACATCTAAACAATAAAGCAACGAAGCAATAAAACAAAAACAAAATTAAATAAATCAAAATAAAACGCAATCAAATAATACCTGTAATTAGCTTATTTGTCAAAAAAGAAGAGGCTACGAATTACTAATTGGCTACTAATCTACGAATTTCTGACGGGCCTATTCATAGCGATACGTAGAATTCGTGTAAATCCGTAATTCGTAACGAAAAATTCGCAATTTTTAAAGGAAGGCGGCAGCTGTCAAGGACAACTGCCGCTGTTTGTTGGTGGGGCTTTGATTGAGTTCGAGATATGACCAGAACTTCGGGGATTTTAGGCGGGAGAGTAATATAGCACAAAATTGAGCTTCAGTATCATAATCGTAGCATGTCAATTATTTATTGTCAATCATACGTAGTATTCTTATTAAAAATGCGACATAGAGGTCTCTTAAATATCGACGTTCTGTCGACTAACCGTATATTTCACGGGGTCTGGGGTGAACTCTTGCCATTGTTAGAACCACGAAAGATGATAGAACCACGTCCGCCACTGGCGGATGAACCCCAGCGCTTTTGCCTACTTTTGGCGTCAAAAGTAGGTCTGCGAAGCAACGTGTCTTAAATGTCGCATCTGAAAGAGAACGATTATTGTATTAAAATTACAAATTACCAATTCAAACAAATAACTACTTGATTATTAATTCGTAGCGATAGGTAAATTCGTAAAAAATTCGCCCGCCTCCCAGAGTACCTCAGTACGGCGGGCAGGTAATTAGTAATCTTATTTGCTGTCAAAATAACGTGATGACGAATTAAGAGACAAGTGTCCTAACCTTTCTTTCATTGTTTCAATCGTTTCACCGCTTCTCGCTAGATGAATCGCGTAACAGTGGCGTAATATCTGCGGGGTAATTTTTTTATTAATTCCAGAAGCTTGTCGATATTTTTCGACAACGCGCTCCAGACTGCGGGGCGTTAATCCGGTTTTCTCGCGCGCCAATGAAGCGCGGTCATGGCTGATAAACAAAAACCTATTTTTATCATAACGCGACTCCAAATATTTTTTTATCCAATAGCGCGCCTGATTTGAAACGAAAATAGTTCTCTTCTTTTTTCCAGACAAAACAAAACTGTCTTTTTTCAAATTCAACTTATTTATTTCAAGCGCCGCCACCTCAGACACCTTCAACCCGGTGCACAAAATTAATTCCAAAATCGCTCGATCGCGCAATTGCAATATTTTTTCTTGATTTGTTTTAAACGTTGCTTCCAATAATTTTTCCAGCTCGTTTTTTTCCAAAAAGATCGGGGCTGTCCCGCGAAAAACAGCTAGGCGCACTTTATCCGGCGATAAACTGCTGATTTTTTTCTTTATTAAATACTTTAAAAATGCGCGCAAAGCAATCAAATGATAATTACGCGTATTATCCTTTAATTTTGTTTTTCTAATCGTGCTGGATAATTTTTTTAACCACGAAGAATATCCATTGACTGTCTCTAAGGTAATTTTTTCAGGGCTGTTAATCTTCTCTTGATTCAACCAAACCAAAAATCGTTTTAAATAAAAATCATAATTCCGAGCGGTGCGGCTGGAACGATGCCGCGTATTTTCCAAATCATGCAGGAAGTCGTGAATTAACTTATCAATCATATTTTTGATGGGATTATTGAGATCTTTCCCGCCAGCGGGCGGGATAAATGAGATTGTTGGGAAGTTTGAGATAAAAATTGTCTCAAGCCCATCCCAATTATCTCAACCTTCACAATTTTCCCAATAGCCCCTACTTTCCAGCTTCAACCATAATATTGTACGACACAAAAAACATTTAAGCAAAGAAGCATCTAAACATAGAGGCAATGAAGCATAGAAGCATAGAAGCACTAAAACATTTAAACAATAAACTTCGAGCCACTTCGTTCAAGCTCTCAGCCAGTGCTTAAATGCTTCTATGTTTATATGTTTAAATGCCGTGCCCTTGCCAAAAGTTTGATTCCATGATAGTATCAGATTATCAAACTAAAATTAACGATTCTGCGGCTAGGGTCTGGGAATTCTTCATAGAATACGCGACCCGGCGGTGGAACACGCAAAATTATGCTAGACGCCAGAAAGAAACAATCCATCATCAACAAGTTCAAGACGCACGAAACCGACACCGGTTCAGCTGAAGTGCAAATCGCTATTTTGACCGAAGAAATCAAGGATCTGACCAAACATCTTCAGGAACACAAACACGATCATTCTTCCAGACGCGGTTTACTCAAAAAAGTTGGCGAAAGACGCCGCTTGATCCGCTACCTTGAAGTTGATAATCCGGAAAGCTATACAAAATTGATCGAAGAATTGAAATTGAAACCGACCAATCGCGTCAAGCGCGAGGAAGCGGTTAAGAA
>JBBTXH010000015.1:0-1659 GCA_038062385.1 Patescibacteria group bacterium | reverse complement strand
GAACCAATCAAAGAAGCAGCGGGAGCAGACGCAGAGGTTACTAATGAATAATATACAAAGCGGCCTCCTTTTTATAAAGAAGGTTCGCTTTTAAAAAAGCACAAAATCCGAAGCACAAAGCACAAATAAAATTTAAATTTTCAAAATCCAAAATTTAAATGCGATAAAGTAAGTTTTAAATTTTGAATTTTATGTTTTGAATTTTATTTGAATTTTGAGTTTTGAGTTTTGTGCTTACACAAACATATGTCAGAAAAAAAACAAACATTCGAAACAGAGTTCGCCGGCCGGAAACTAACCATTTCCACAGGTGAACTCGCGCAACAAGCCAATGGCAGCTGCATCGTGCAGTACGGCGAAACAGTGGTCCTTGCGACCGCGGTCATGAGCCAGGAAGCCAAAGAAGGTATTGAATATTTTCCGCTCATGGTGGAATACTCGGAAAAAATGTACGCCGGCGGAAAAATCAAAGGCTCCCGTTTTATCAAACGCGAAAATCGTCCGACCGATGAAGCGATTCTCGTGGCTCGCATGATTGATCGCGGACTTCGCCCGTTATTCGACCAATCAATCAGACGCGATGTGCAAGTGATCATCACGGTTCTGTCGGTTGACGCGGAAAATGATCCGGACGTGGTTGCCATCATCGCCGCTGCCACTGCTTTGCACATTTCCGACATTCCATTCAATGGCCCGATTACCGGCATCAGAATCGGCCAAATCGGAGAAGAGTGGGTGATCAATCCGACTTATGTCGCGCGCGAAAAATCATCTCTTAATTTAACTTTCTCAGCCAGCCGCGACAAAGTTCTCATGGTGGAAGCGGACATGAATGAAGTTGATGAAAAAGTTGTTTACGAAGCTTTTAAATTCGGTTTGAAACACGCCAAAAAGGTGGTTGATTTTATTGAAGAAATCAGAACTAAAGTCGGCAAAGAAAAAATCGTTATTCAAAAAGGCGAAGATATTTGCCCGGCTGAGCTAGATGAAAATCAAAAAATCAGTTTGGAAGAATTGAAAAAACTGCAAGATGATTGCCAAGCTTTCATTGAACCGAAGCTGGAAGAATTTTTATTCAATATTCCTCGCGGTTCAAAGAGAGAGCGCAAAGAAACTTTGCATAAACTGAAGGACATGCTCGAGGAATATTTGCTCAAAAAACAGATTGGCAAAGATAAAAGAAAAAAGATAATGGAATTCTTTGATTTATTCATTGAAAATAAAATAACTGAAGAATTAATCAAGAATGATCGTCGTATTGATGGACGAAAAATGGATCAACTTCGCGAAATCAGTTGCGCTGTCGGCATTTTACCGAGAACTCACGGTAGCGGACTTTTCAACCGCGGCGAAACTCAAGTGCTTTCAACCGTCACGCTTGGCGCTCCCGGCGATGAACAAACTATTGAAGGTATGAGCTCTTCAGGCAAAAAACGCTACATGCATCATTATAATTTTCTGCCGTTTTCAACCGGCGAAGCATATCCGATCAGAGGAACCGGCCGCCGAGAAATCGGACATGGCGCTCTCGCTGAAAAAGCTTTGGTTCCTGTCCTGCCGTCAAAAGAAGAATTCCCATATACTATTCGCGTTGTTTCCGAAGTTTTAGGTTCAAACGGATCAAGTTCCATGGCTTCAACTTGCGGGTCAACTTTGGCG
>JBBTXH010000014.1:0-4859 GCA_038062385.1 Patescibacteria group bacterium | reverse complement strand
TGATCGCTTAATGCTTCTAAGGTTAATAAATATTTGTTATGGTTAAGAGAATTTTTTTCGTTGCAGCAGAAGATTGTTTATGTTTCTATGAAGGTGGTATCAAACTCTGATCCTCCTCCTGAAACATCGTTTTTGTTTTGTGACCATGAAATAAAAACTGCATTTTGTTGATCAGAAATTCCTAGATCGTTTCTCGTTTTAATGTCCTTGTTCATCGTATGATTATCCCAGTCGCCGGTTGAATCGACAACAACGACATATCCGGCAGGTAATACTTCTTGCGGAACAGGAAAGCTGTTCCCGAGCTGATCAATCTTTGTTTCCATGACGGTAAAAAATCTTTCGTGAAAATAATTTATAAAGATTTCCAAGTATTTTCGAGATCCACGAACTCCAATTCGTAAATATTGCCCTCGACAAAAATTGAGCAGTGTGGCTAACCGCTGGTTAATGTTGGGAATCTCTTCTGATTTTTCAAAATTATTAGGCATAATATTAGACGATCAATGTTTAAAATTTTATTTTACGCCAGCACTTCTGATTTTGTACTTATTCCTAATACGGCTGATTGCCAGAATCCCTGAATTTTGTTTTAATCAATCCTTTTTTGAATGCAGTCGCGTACATTATTGAATAAGGAATATACAGGGCAATGACGTTTATCCATGTTATTTCAGTCAAAGTAAATGAAGCGCCGAGATAAATAATGGCGAGCAAAAGTTCAGCGCAAAAATAAAATCGCAATGATTTTTCATCGCCTGATTCTTTGTGAAAATATATGGCCAGCGCCGCGTAAACCGCGTCAGCCGCGAAAAAAATCGCCAGCACGTAAGTGAAGTGTTTGATGTCATGGTAATAATTCGGCCATTGCGCGAAAATAAACATGATCACGGTGATGGCGTAAAAATCAAACAGATAATGTTTCGGCAGATGTTCATAGCTCCTGACTGTCCACCAATAATTCAGCATGATAAAAACTGACAAAGCGAGCAACAGGCCGCTCAAATTAAATCCGCGGAAAGCGACAAATGCGTTGTACAAAATGATGCTGTAGAAAACATCAACGACCACATCAAGAAATGCGTAAAATTTTGGTTGGGACATAGATATCAATATTAAACTAAGTTAATTTTGTTTTGGTGGTTGATTGATGCCCAATGAATCCCAAAATTTTCGTGCCTCGCGTAAACATTGATCCAGTCTGTGTTTTGTTTCTTCGTCCTTAACATAGATAAAATCCCAGCTGGGAACTCGCTCAGGATGTTTCGCGCTTCGCAGGGTAATGGACTTAGTGCGTCGTCCTTTTGGATTGGTTAACGCGCCTAAGTTAATATTGATAATAATATCAGGCAGTTCGTCTTGTATTATTTTTGCCACTTTTTTGAATTGATCCGGTTTGATTGGTTTGTCTTTGGCGAAAGCAATAAATAAATCGATGTCCGATTGTTCGTTCGCCAGGCCAAGCGCCGTACTGCCATAAACAATCAAAGCTTCAACGCTGGAAAGTTGCTCTGGAGTGAACTTTTGTTTAATTTTTTCTACTGCTTGTTTTAGGCGATCTATTCTTGATTTACTGATTGATTCTGGTTTAATGTTTTGTTCAGATAACATAATTTTATCTAAATTTACGTTCTGGTTTATCTTTATTTTTTAGGGTATTGACATTTAAAATTTTTTGTATTGACCGGGTGACATGCCAAAAGTCGCTTTTGATATTTCAGCGGTTAAAATCGCGTATTCAAGATTTTCTTTTACTCCGCGTTTTTTCCATTCGTCAGTTAATTCTTCACGGATCGCGATGCCACGCATTCTTTTTTCAATCCAGCTATCTGAATAACCTTTCAATCTATATAGGGTTTTGGTTCTCTTTGTGGCCAGTTCAGGATCCTCAATTTCTTGTATCCGCTCGTATCCGACTTTAGCCAACCAGCGTTTGAATGGTTCGGCTTTGGGGGAAGGGATGGATTGAATAATACGGAGTACTCCTTCTGTGTTGGCTATATCTGTTTCACGCATCTTACCGTCAGGCGCTCTTAATTTGAACTGTCGACAAACTGTCGACGGTTCAAAGCCATCTTCGTCTGCTACGCGAATTTTCATCTTATACCAATAATCACGCGGATTAACGCTGTCCGTGAGCGCTTCAATTACATCGATAACCGAAAACCACCATTCTTTTTGATAAATGATTTTTCTGATTGTTTTGCCTTGGAAAATGGCGATTTGCTTGTTTGGGCTTAATTGTTCCATCATACAAACATTGTAGCATGATTTTATTTTCTATGGAGCTTATTACAATTTTATCATAATTCATGAGAATAGAGAATTGTCCGTGCTGACTGTTTTAACAATTTGAACAACTTCAACAATTAGAACAACTCATTGTCCGTTTTTACAGAAAGCCCAAATCGTGATAAAATATAATTGTTATGAAAATAGCTTTCATCGGACAAAAAGGCATCCCCATGAAGTTCGGCGGCGTGGAAAAGCACGTTGAGCGTTTGGCTGTGGGGCTCGTTAAAAAAGGCCACAAAGTTTTTGTTTACTGCCGGCCATGGTACACGCCGCGGAGTTTGAAGTTTTGGAAAGGCGTTAGATTAATTAATCTGAAATCAATCAGAACCAAAAATTTTGATGCGATTTCCCATACTTTTCGTTGTACGCTGGATGTACTGAAGAAAGATTATGATATTGTTCATTATCACGGAGTTGGTCCGTCTCTTCTTGCTTGGATTCCGCGTTTATTCAAGCCAAAGACAAAAGTGATCGTAACCTTCCACAGTATTGATCGCATGCATCAGAAGTGGAGCGGCATCGCGCGTTTGGCTTTGCGGCTGGGAGAATTCAGCGCCGTGAAATTCAGCCATGAGACGATTACGGTTTCCAAGGTATTGCAAATTTATTGTTCGAAAAAATATGGAGTGAAAACGATTTACATTCCGAATGGCATTGATCTGCCAAGAACTCATTCAGCTCGACTTATCAAGAAAAAACTTGGTTTAATAAAAGACGGTTATATTTTGTTTTTGTCGCGTTTGATAAAGCATAAAGGAGCGCATTATTTGATTGACGCTTACAAGCAAATTAAAACCGATAAAAAGTTGGTGATTGCCGGCGGCGCGGCGTTTACCGAAAAATATGTTGAAAAGTTGAAGAACGTGTCCGACGGAGATCCGGATATAATTTTTACCGGTAATGTGCGCGGTGGAAGCGCTCTCTGGCACGAACTTTATCACAACGCTTATTTGATGGTTCATCCATCTGAAAGCGAAGGTTTGCCGATCGTGGTTTTAGAGGCCATGAGTTTTGGTTTGCCGGTTTTGGTGAGCGATATTCCGGAAAATTTGGAAGCGATTAATGGCGGTCATGGATTTTCGTTCAGAAATAAAAATGTTCTTGATTTGAAAAATAAACTTCAGCACCTTTTAAATTCTCCGGTTCTGGTAAAAAAAGTTGGCGCCGGAGCGCGTGTTTTTGTGATGAAAAATTATAATTGGCGGGATATTGTTAATTCAGTGGAGAGGGTTTATATTGAGGCTACAAATTACAAATCACTACGAATTTACAAATAGATTGTGACTGCTGTTATGTTTTTAATATTCAGCATAGACCGTCTATGTCGATTCGTAAATTCGTAGTGATTTGTAATTTGTAGCCCTTATTTTTTCCACTTTTCTATATATTGTCCGATCCCCCTATTTTCCAATTTGTTCTTGACCGTCACCCGTTTTTGTGACCACTCCACGATGCTTTCAAAGTTGATTTTATATCTTCCTTGCACGACAATAAAGCGTAATTCATTTCTTTTTATCGCGCGGCGAATCGTATTTTGATCCACGCCAAAAAGCCGTGCCGCCTCAGAAATTGATACTTTTACAGGGAATTTTTTCTCTTCCATATAGTGCTTGTCTAAATTTACATCTTTGACAGCAGATTTGGCTTAAATAAGTTGACTACGTTTGTCTATACTGGTATAGACAAACGTAGATAATAGAATGATAGCAAATTGAATTAATATGTCAACTCCAGCGGCTAAGTTAAAGCCGGCTGTTTATGCACCATTTACAAGGTCTTATTTTTCTGCTATATTTATGTTCAGTTAATCTTGATTTCCAAGTGTAACAATTAATCAGTTTTTACGTCATTATAGATGAACAAAGCATCTTTAAAAGAAAAATTTCTCATCTACAAGGTTCGCCAGAACAAGGACGCTGAAAGCTACGGAAAACTTTACGATTATTATGTTGACCGTATTTTTAGATTTATCTTGTTTAAAGTGGCAGGTTTTGAAATCGCCGAGGATCTGACTTCTGAAGTTTTTTTGAAGACCTGGGAGTATATAAATGGCACGCCGAAAAAGATCGGCAATCTGAACGCCTTGCTTTATAAAGTGGCGCGCAATTGCGTGATTGATTATTATCGTTCGAAAAGCAGAGAAGCAATCTGCACGGACGAAGAATGTTTTGAAAATATCTGCGATGAGCGAAATGATTTGGTGGAAGAGACGGCCGACAAAATTGACATTCAAAGCATTGAAAAACATTTATCAAAATTAAAGGATGCTTATCGCGAGGTGATTATTCTGAAGTACATTGAAGATTTTTCCGTCAGCGAGATCGCTGAGCTCATAGACAAGAGTAATGGCACGGTGCGCGTTTTATTGCATCGCGCCATGAAAGCGTTGAAAGACATTGCCGGGGAATAGAGGCTACGAATTACCAATCTTCTACGAATCTACGAATTACTACGAATACTAGAAACGAATGAACGTATGAACCGAAGAACAATCTTAAATAATCAGTAAATCAGTAGGAATCAGCCTGCCCTGTACTTAATATGAAATAATTATAGTACAGGGT
>JBBTXH010000013.1:0-8069 GCA_038062385.1 Patescibacteria group bacterium | reverse complement strand
GACGCCAAGCGTTAAATTAATTGTCTCAACCGTGCCGGAATTGGACGTTAATTTGACTTTATTGAATCGAGTTAATAAGCGCCACAAAAAAATCAATTTTTTGTGCGTGGCCAATCACCGTTTTCAAGCTGAAAAATTGTATCAGGCCGGCGCTGACTATGTGATTATGCCGCATTATTTAGGTCGAAGGTTCATGGTTGAATTACTCCGATCGAATAAATTAAATCAGAAAAAATATCAAACCGAGAAAAAACGCCATCAGTCTGATTTAGCCTATTTGAATGGCGCGAAATAACGTTTGACAAGCGTTGATTTTTGCTGTAAACTCAATTGAAACTGAAACAAGTGAAAATTGGCTAACTTTTAGTTAATACGTGATGTACTGATTGCTACTGATTTACTGATAAACAGACAGGTTTAATAATAGCATTTGAAATTTTAATTTTATTTTCCGCCAGCGGCGGATCCGCCTTTGGCGGAGAGTTTTGAATTTAGTGTTTTGTGCTTTACAATCAAATTATGGTGGGCGTAGCTCAGTTGGTAGAGCACTAGCCTGTGGCGCTAGTGGTCGCGGGTTCGAGCCCCGTCGCCCACCCCAGTTTAAAAAAATTCAAAGCACGAAGCACAAGACACAAATCAAAGTTTAAAATTCAAATTTCAAAATCAAACAGAATTGAGAACGGATGGATCGTGCGCCTGTTAACTCACAAGTTGGCAGGCAAAATTAAACTTCAAGCGGAAATAAGTTATTTAATTTGTTTAGTTCGCTCAATCTCTCAATTCGCTAACAGTATGCAACGAGAAGCATTACAACGGGCGCGCGGTGTACGCGATTTTGGCCCTGAAGAAAAAATAGCCAGAGATAAAATTGTCGAGACTTTGAAAACAGTCTTTGAAGCTTTTGGTTACAATCCGATTGAAACGCCGATTCTCGAGCGGTATGAACTTTTTGCTTCAAAGTTTGGTATTGGACAAGAATCTGACGCGATGAGGGAGACCTTCAAACTGAAAGACCAAGGTGATCGTGATTTAGTTTTACGTACGGAATTTACTGTACCGTTTTCGCGTTTCGTGGGCATGAATCCGCAACTCAAAAAACCATTCAAACGATATCAAATCGGCCAAGTTTTCCGTGATGGTCCATTGAAGCTCGGTCGTTATCGCGAATTTTATCAATGCGACGTGGATGTGGTCGGTGTTTCCGATCCGATTATTGACGCGGAGATCTTGCAGTTAACTGATGAGGTTTTTACCAAGCTGGGATTAGAAACTGAAATTTTTATTAACAATCGAAAAATATTGAATGGCGTTTTAGACACTTGCGGCGTAGCCAAGGACGATCAAAATTCAGTAATTATTAGTATTGACAAGCTGGCAAAACTGGGCGCGGACGGAGTGAGTAAAGAATTGGCCGGCAAGGGTATCGAGACAAAACAGATTGATTTTCTTTTGGAGATTCTGTCGGTTAAAGGGACGAATCAAGAGTTGATTGACGCTTTGCGCAAAACCATTGGCGATAATGAGGGCTTGAGAGAAATCGAACGCGTACTTGAAGTTCTTTCCGAACAAGGCAATTTGGTCTTCTCCCCGTCGCTCGCTCGCGGCTTAGCGTATTACACCGGCAATGTTTTTGAAGTGTATTTAAAAAATAAAGAAAAAATAAATTCCTCAATTTGCGCCGGTGGCAGATATGACAGTATGATCGGTGGTTTTCTGCAATCCGAAGAAGAGGTTCCGGCGGTCGGAATCAGTTTTGGTTTGGAAACGATTTTTGACGCGATCAGTTTATACGGCAAACAAGAAATGAAAAAAACGGTTGTTGATGTACTGTTAATTCCGCTTGAAAATAATTATTTGGTTGATCTGTTTGAATTTGATAAAACATTGCGGGCAAACAGCATTAATGTTGATATCAGTTATTTGGAAACAAAATTACGTAAAGCATTGGAGTATGCAGACAATTACAGTATACCGTGGGTGATTATTTTCGGAGAAGAAGAGAAGAGTGCTGGCAAAGTGACCTTACGTAATATGAAAACTGGCGAGCAAGTAAAAGTTGATATTGAACAAGCATCGCAAATCATAAAAAAGTGGAAAATAGGATAAAATAATCCTATTTTTTATTTTTGTTCTTGACAATATTCTTGAAATGGTGGTAAGTTGTTTGAAAGGAAAAAACAAAGGAGGGTGAATGTTTTTTGACAATGCTTTCAAGGATGAGAGCGCTAACAAAAATGGAGAAGTCAGATGGAGACCAAAGAGAGGAAGATCGTTTCCCTCGGTGGTCGAAGTTTGACCATCGAACAAGTGGTGCAAGTGGCACGAGGCGCGGAAGGTAAGTATCCAAAAGTTATTTTGGTCGACGCGGCCAGGAAGCGAATTGTGGAAATGCGCCAAGGGATTGAACAACTCATTCCCACTACGGTCATGTATGGTATCAATACTGGTGCGGGCATTAACAGAAATAGGATTGTGCCAATTAATTTGTTGCTTGGTTATCAACGAGATTATATTTTGTCACATTGTGTTGGTGACGGAGCGCCTTTGTCAAAAGAATTAACCAGAGCCATGATGTTGCTCCGCGTCAATTCATTTGCGGTTGGACATTCAGGCGTGACCATTGAGCTTTGCGATAAAATTCTGGAACTGCTGAATGCAGATATTATTCCGGCGATACCAAAACACGGCTCGCTTGGAGCAAGCGGCGATCTGGCGCCTTTGGCGCATTTCGGCGCAGTGCTTATTGGTTATGTTGATTCAGAGGTTTGGTTCAATGATGTGATTAAACCAACAAAAGAAGTTTTTGAGAAAAAGGGAATTGAACCGATCAAATTGCAACCAAAAGAAGCCATGGCCATCACCAATGGTTCTACCATGACGTTGGCCTACGCTTGTCTCAATGTTTATGACGCGTTTGACCTTTTTTACATTGCCAACATGGCCGCGGCGCTGAACATGGAAGCAATCAGAGCGGAAACAGATGCTCTCGATGCTCGCATTCATAAAGCTCGGCGGCAGATTGGTCAGCAGGTCGTGGCCAAACACATATACAAAATGCTTGAAGGCAGTAAAAGGGTGACTGCGGCCGGGAGAGAAGTCTGTTTCTTTCACGAAGACAAGAATAATTGTAAAGAGGAATGCAGCCAGCCGAGAGTGCAGGATGCGTATTCAACTCGTTGCGTACCGCAAGTTCATGGAGCTTTTTGGGAGTCACTCAAGTTTCTAGAGAGAACCGTTAAACGAGAGATCAATGCTTCAACTGATAATCCACTCATTTTCAAAAAAGATGATGGAACTTACGCAGTGTTGTCAGGTGGAAATTTTCATGGTATGCCTTTGGCTTTGCCGCTGGACAATTTAACGACAGCTATTGCAGTTCTCGCCAATATTTCCAACTGTCGTTTGTTCAGATTAATAAACAGTCAATACAGTTTTGGACTGCCGCAAGATTTGAGCGCCAATGACAGTTCGCATAGCACTGGTTTCATGATTGCCCAGTATGCGGCATTGGCCGATGTGTTGCGAATTTCATCTTTGGCTATGCCAGCGTCGGTTTTCAGCGGAGTAACTTCAGGCTTGCAAGAAGACTTTGTCTCAAACAGCGCCAACGCTGCTTGGAAAAACCACAAGGCCATTATGTTCTTGCAGGATGCTTTGTCCAAAGAACTACTAGCGTGTTGCCAGGCAGTGGATCTTGGTAGCGAGAAGCTTGGAGACAACTGCTCGCAGCTCGGACGAATCACGGAAAAAGTGCATCGTCTATTGAGACGCAATGTTTCCATGATGAAAAAAGATCGCATGTTGCACGCTGATATTGAAAAAGTTCGCGAACTTATTCGCAGCCGAGCCATTTCTCAATTGATCATGCATTTAGTGCATGAACCAGGGTCTAAAAAAAAGTAAGCCGCGCCTTTCAATAAGGAGCGGCTTTTATTTTATTGACAAAAAGTACAGTTATGCTTTGATATAGGTGTATGAGCAAAAAATATCTAATTCATCTTGATGTCAACAACACCTTGCTTGATACTAATTATCATTCAACTTCGCCGACGATTCAATCGGTGATAGAACAATTGAGCAAAGAAGGCAGTGTTTTTGTGATTAATTCAGATCGGTCGTTTGATGATATCCAAGCGATAGCTCAATTATTTAGCATCACCGGTCCGATTATCGGCGAGAAAGGCGCTTTTATTTATTATCCTGATACCGGAAAAACTCAAGTAATGCTTAACGAGCAAACCTTAATTAGATTAGATCAAATTAAGGAATTGATCAAGAAGTTCATCTCTGAAAAATTTTTCAATTCGCACTTTTTAATTGGAGATACGACTGATATCAATAAACATGCTGACGGACAAGACTTGCCGCCGGGCATGGATTATTATTTCATGATGAATTGTTTTCGGCGCTACAGCATCAGTATTCATGTCAGGAAAAATAACGAAAATTTATTACAAAAAGATATTGAAACCGCTGAACGATTTTGTTCATTTGTCGAAAGTGATTTATTGCGCGAGTTCGATGATTTTACGGTAAATTGTGACGCTGATTATGCTAATATGCTTATTCATCCGAAACAATCGGACAAGGCGCTCTCTTTTTTAACAGTGGCGCAAAAATATCCGAATTTCAAAAGAATTATTATTACTGATGATTTGAATGATAAGCCGGCGATGAAAGAAATTGATTATTTATTCGCGGTGAATAATGCCAGCGACGAGGCAAAGGAAGCAGCGCATTATGTGGCGACTGAGACTATCACCAAGGGAGTGGAGGAAATCTTGTTGAAGATTGATGAGTTGGTTAGGTAATTGTTGGAGTTGTTCGAATGTTATACAGATAGTTTTCTCAAATACATTTCGAACAATTCAACAATTCGAACAGTGTCTGCCTAACAGTGTCTGTCGCTTGACAGATGCTTTTTATTTTGATACTATTTCGCTAAGTTCTGATTTCGCTAAATTTTGCCGAGACAGGCAGTTGGTATCCTAACTTTCGCCGAGATAGCTTCCGCCTTCGCCCTTCAATGTGATTCAGGGCTACGGCGGACAGGCAGTTGGTAGTTTATTTTATGCCGAGATAGCTCAGTTGGTAGAGCAGCAGTTTTGTAAACTGCGGGTCGCAGGTTCGATCCCTGTTCTCGGCTATTTGTATATTTAGTTAAGTTTTTTTAAGCTGTCATTGTTATCCTACTAATCATACCAATCTTCCTAATCCTTCTAATCCTAATTAAAAACCTATGTCTCAAGACAATTTAATTAAATTACAATGCGCTGATTGCCGTACCATTAATTATTATTCTAACAGGAATAAAAAAACTGTTAAGCAAAAATTGGAAGCGAAAAAGCATTGCCAGACATGCAAGAAACACACCAAACACAAAGAAACGAAATAAAATTCGGCAGGCGTTTATTTCGCGCAAGGTGCGTGGAAAACGTTACCGAAAGAAAAAGGAGAAAAGCTCATGCCTGTTCTGGTCGTAGATCGCACAAAGTGTCCTGCGGTAGTGGTGCATTCATCGCCAAACGATGAATTTCGGTTGCCGAAAAAGATCAAGGATATTCCAATCATTGTTTTTCAGGGCAAAACCCGTAAAGTTGAAACATATCGGGTTGGAAAGGACGTGGTCGTTCGACCGGTCTACTTGAAACAGCGCGGACTGCGTTGGGACGAAAAACTGCGGCTTTGGCTGGGACTGGGACTGACGGAAGATGACAAAACAATTCTTTTAGCGGCGTGAACGCAAGGCTGCTCTGAAATTTCAGGGCAGTTTTTCTTGTAATAAACTTCAATTTTCTGTACAATTAAAGTAGTATGAACAAATCAGAGTTTGATCGAAATTGGCTGGTTCTCGGACCATTAGCTGTAATTTTTATAATAATTTACAGTTGGTTTTCGTTTACGACCAGTTTGGCTTTTAACCCTCCTGCTGAACAATTGATACCAATTTTCAGTTGGCCGGACGCCATGGCCAATAATTCTTTTATTGATCATTTTATTGAACAGAGCAGTTTTATTTTTCCCGAATCATTAAATACAACAGTAAGTAATATTATTCACCCAAGAAGCACGAACGTCATTGCCAATGGCAGTATTGTCCCGACTGCTTTTCTCGGTTTTGTGATTATTCACGGTTTAATCGGAAAATTAATTGGCGCTTGGCTCGTTAAATTTCTAACTGCGTTGGTTGCCGGATTCGTGGTCTTGTTTTTCTACGCGTTAAACAAAAAACTTTTCAATAAAACCATTGGCCTTATTTCTTCTCTTCTGCTTTTTACGCTCGCATCATTTTGGTATTACTCGAATTTGGTCATGCTTCCGACAATCATGTTTGTATTTCTGGCTATTGCCGGTTTTTACTTTTTGGCCAAGAGTTGTGAGGAAAGTTCGAGTTTAAACGCTTTGGTTTGCGGTTTGTTTCTCGGTTTGGCCAGCATTGTTCGATTAACTGAAGTTGCTTGGATTTTTTTAGTCATAATTATTGTTTTGATTTTTCTTGGGAAAAAAATTGCTTTTGAAAAAGTTTTTCTTTTTATTGTCGGGTTTATTCCGCCGATTGCTTTGCTTATATATTTCAATGATTTAACTTATGGCTCGCCATGGATGTTCGGTTATTTTCATTTGAATGACGGTCTCGGTGTGATTGACCGCTTGCCGACTGAAATGCAAGTGGAGTCTGAATCGTTCGCTGTTGTTCGTTATCTGAAATTAATTTTTTTGCCGTTCGGTTTTTCAATTAAACACATTGTTCTGAATTTTTATCATTATTTCATTTTGTTTTTGTGGCCATACGTAGCTTTGTTTGTGATCGGAGGATTGGTCTGGCTCGCTCAATTATTTAAACAGAAAATCATACAACGCCAGGTTGTCTATGCAGTTTGTTCTTTGGTAATTTGTCTGTGGTTAATTTTTTATTATGGCAGTTGGGAATTGGCAGACAAAATGGTTTTAAAAAATAATTTGATTGGCAGTTCATATCTTCGCTATTGGATCATGATGAATATTGTTATTCTACCGTTCATTGGTTGGTTGTTTGAAAAAATATTAAAACTGCGTTTCGGTTTTCGTGCGCTGAATTTTATATTAGTTGTTGTCTTAATGTTCGGATTGTTTGTTTTTTCATTTGAACGAGTATATTTCAGTCGTGGCGAAGGTTTGCTTGATCAGCGCAAAGTGATTGCCAGCGCTTACGAACTTCAAAAGAAAGTGGTTTCAATTACCGGGACTGAGTCGATTATTGTCAATGATCGCGCGGATAAATTTTTCTGGCCGGCCATGAAAGTGGTTGATTTTAATTTAGATTACACAATCTTTCCTGAATTAAAGAAGTTATTGCCTGCTCAAACTGTTTATTATCTGTCGTATCGCCCGGCAAAAGACATGAATTTTATCAATGACACAAAAATCAAATCAAGCGGACTGAAACTCGTGTTTACTGACAAAGTTTCAGACGAGTATAAACTGTATAAGTTGGTGCAAATAAATTGAAGTTGGCTGGGTATAACCGATTTGCTTTTTCTGCAAAAATTAGTTAAAATATTATGAATTAAACTTATTTTATTAAACTTATGACACAGCGAAAAAACGTTTTAGTGATTGGCGGCGCAGGCTTTTTGGGTGCGCACTTGTGCGAGAGGCTCATCAGCGAAGCCAATGTGATCTGTCTTGATAATTTTATTTCGAGCAGCGAGAATAACATTAATCATCTGCTCAAGTCGCCGAACTTTAAATTCATCAAGGCTGATATTACGGAGAACATTGATCTTGAGGCCATTAAGGAATTGGAATTGTTTCAAGTGCGCGTCTTTGGTCTTAAAGAAGTTTACAATGTGGCCTGCCCGTTGTCAGTGTAAAATTTTGCCAAAATTAAAAAGCAGACGATTTTGGCAAATACAATCGGCCTCATTAACGCGCTTGAAATCGCGGTCAAGTATCAGGCTAAATTTTTTCAAGCTTCGTCGTCGGTTGTTTACGGAGAATCAAAGCGCGATGAGTTTGTGGCTGAAGATTATCGCGGTTTGACGGATATGCTTGATCCGCGAGCCTGTTATGATGAAGGTAAGCGTTAC
>JBBTXH010000012.1:9747-17922 GCA_038062385.1 Patescibacteria group bacterium | reverse complement strand
CTACGCTACGGCAAACATCGCATACACGCAAACGTTATGTGAAATAGTGAACATTTTGATAAATTTCTTTCAAACAGAAATTTAATTCCCATTTTTATTTTTCTATTCATCTATATGGAAAGTGAACCAAAATCAAAAGAGATCATTAATCAACAAATGATTACAGATCTAAAACACCTGAGAGATGACTATAGCGAAGACATTCCTGACGAAATATTGCATTCACCCATGGAATCCCCTCCACCAAAATACAAAGTAAGAAAAGCATGGTTTACAGTTTTAGTAGCAATGCTTGATAATCTATTTCGTGACAACCTAATAATCAATGTTGAATTAAACCAAAAAATTCAACGCTACAAAAAAAGTGTTGTAAATTTTGAATTCACTAATCGTCTAACCACACGAAATGATATAGATGAAGCCAATAGTCTAATTAATGAAATAATAGCCGAATTAGAAAAATAAAAATTGGAATTTTTTGCTACGCAAAATCAAAATGTTCCCTACATCACATAACACTGCGTATGCGGCTACGGTTTGCTCCGCAAACCTCCGCCCATGTTGTCGGCTGGTAAAACGCCTATCGGCGTTATATTATACCAGCCGACAACATCGCATACGCAGGAACGTTGTACGAAATAAATTTTTTATCTTACTATATTTCAATGTTCAGTGCTTTGGCCACGTAGAAAGTTTGATTTTTTAGAAATTTAAAGGGGGAAAATTGATTTCCTCCACTATCGCTGCGAAACCTTAATAACCATATATGACAAAAATATATTTAGCTAGACACGGGCAAGACAAGGACAATGAAATGAGAATTTTGAATGGACATCGCGATATGCCCTTGACTGAAATTGGACTTGATCAAGCCAGTCAGGTTGCTCAAAAAATAAAAGACTCTGGCATACATTTTGATAAAGTTTATAGCTCACCACTGCAAAGAGCCTATCAAACTGCAAAAATAATTACAGACTGCCTACAAATTGACAGTCCAGAAAAAAATGAATTATTGATTGAGCGTGATTTTGGTGTCATGACTGGCAAACCAATAAAAGCTATTACAGCGTTATGTTCTCCAGATATTTTACAAACTGACCTAACAACATACTTTCTTTCACCAGAAGGCGCTGAAACGTTTCCTCAACTTATTGTAAGAGCAAAAAATTTGTTAGAGTTTATCAAAGGGAAACACGATAGACAGAGCGTTCTAATGGTTACGCATGGCGATATTGGAAAAATGATTTATGCCGCATATTATAATTTAGATTGGCAGCAAGTTCTAACCATGTTCGATTTTGGAAATTCTGAATTATTATTACTATCAGAAGATTCCGCACCTAAAGATTCGCATATTTTCCACATCAAACAACATAATCACTAACAATGAGTTTCGAAAAAACCAATTCACCCCTAACCCCTCTTGTTTTTTCCGAAACAAAAAAATCAAACTTCCTTTTATATTAACCAAAATCAAACCTAATAAAAATGAGATAAAAAATTTACATCGTACAACAGCGTGTATGCGGTTCCGCTTTGCTTCACCCATATGCTGACGCACATCGCATACACGCGAACGTTGTACGAAATTAATTTCAAAATTTTATGGAATACATTGATACAATAGTTGCAATAATAGTCCCTTTTCTTCTAGGGCTATTCATTCATAAATATCTTCCCAAGTATTTTGAAGAAAAAGCAAAAAATTTAGCGACCAAAGAAGATATAGGTGAAATTACCAAGGAAGTCGAAGAAGTCAAAAACATCTACAAAAACCACTACGATCTATCAAGAACTGAAAGGGAGTTCTATGAACAAATGGTTAAGGCCACCCAAAAATTTCTAGCCGATATCAAAAGATATGAGCTAGAGAAAGGCACTGGAGAGAATTCTGCAACAAAAGAAGTCATTATGAGTGTCCCCCAATTGCGTGAAAATTTTTTGCTTTTTGTAGACTCTGCGAATGAAATATTTGCCAAAGCATTTGTGTTCCTTGGTGAAGAAAGCTACCAAAGATTAAAGGATGCCCTAGAAGAAAAGAGTAACTTTGCTGCCATCAGATTAAATCTTTTAGATGCAATGAGGGGTTCAATATATCCTGAAACCAGTTTTAGAGCAGTAACTGATACTTGGGATTTAAAGTATTAAAATTTTGAAATTAACATCGCACAACACTGCATAAGCGGCTACGCTCCACTACGTTCCGCTTCGCCCATGTTTGGCGCTGGTAAGGCGCTATCGCACCAAATTATACCAGCACCAAACATCGCTTATGCAGGGACGTTGTACGACATATTACTCGGCTGCTGTTCTTAATACCCTTTGTTCACTTTTACATTTTAACGCAGCAGCCTGCGTCATACGTCGCCCAACAGTGTATATCTGGTTCCGCTCTTTCTCCTCCTTCAGGCTCGTTTAAATAAACAAGTCGCTTCACGCATATCCTCCTCCGCTCCGCTTCGGTGGACATCAGATATACACGAACGTTAAACGAAATCGAGAAAAGAGCTACTTTGAATTTTGAGGGGGCAAAACTTTTAAATATCATAATTTTTCAATAATAATATGGTAACGAAAATCACTTATTTTGTTCACGGAACTACCACAGACAATGAGCAGGAAATATCTTCTGGCTGGTTTGATGTAGAGCTTTCAGAGTTGGGGGTTCAACAATCAAAAGAACTTTGGGATAAAATCAAAGATAAACATTTTGATGTCGTTTTCTGTTCTGACTTGAAACGGGCTGTGCATTCCGCTGAATTAACATTTAAAGATAAAGTTAAAATTATTCCTGACAAACGATTGAGAGAGTGCAGCTATGGAAAATATAATGCACAGCCCTCCGAAATTGTTGAACCCCTCCAAGAGCAACATATAACGAAGAAATTTCCTGACGGTGAATCTTACGAAGATGTCAAAGAAAGAATAAGTGATTTTCTTGATTTTTTGAAGAAAAATTATGATGGAAAGTCGGTTGCCATCGTCGCCCACAAAGCCCCGCAATTAGCGTTAGATGTTTTGTTGAAAAATAAATCTTGGGAGCAGGCTTTTGCTGATGACTGGAGAAAAACAAAAGCATGGCAACCGGGCTGGGATTACACATTAGAGTAAAAGTTTTGCCCCTTTTATTATGAACGCTCTTTTCTCGACTCACTCCGCTTCGCTCCGTGCCACGCTGCGCTCTCGTTCCGCTACGCTCCACTCGGGTCGTTTAACAAGGAATATACGGTTCGGGGCTCGGCTCGCCCCTCACCCAAATTTTTCTTCCACTCCGTTCCAGAAAAACTTCGTATGTCCCATACGTTAGGCGCAATTGCAGATTTGCCTTTTAAGGTAGGCGGACAGAAAATTTTATTAACGCATCAACATCATCTATCAATATGGCACACGCAAAATTAGATCATTTCTATTTATCGGTCGAAGTCATGGACAGAGCGATCAAGTTCTATGAAGATTTACTTGATATGAAAGTTACTCATCGCGAAGAAGATAATTGGGCTGACTTCGACCTCGGTAGTGGTTTCTATTTCGGCCTCATCAATCCCAAAATCATCAGCGACAAACGCATTGTCGGCAATAACGCAATTCCAGCATTTTGGGCCGATGATGTTGATGCTGTGTTTGAAAAAGTAAAGAAGCATGGCGTTGAAATTGTAAGTCCGCCTGAAAATCTTGCGTTCACTGATTATCCTTATCGCTGTTTTCAATGCAAAGATACTGAGGGCAACCTTATTGAAATAGCAAAATATGAACGCAAGTAAATTTTCTGTCCGCCCTTTAATTATTAACGGCAAATCTGCAACTCTTCGCCCGCCCTTCGGGACGTTGCACTCGGGCTCGGCCTACGGCGCGCCTAACACGGCATATACGGTTCGCTCGATTGCACCTCGCTCACCCATATTTGCTTCGCAAACATCGTATATGCCGGAACGTTAGGCGAAATCATTAAAAATTATTCTTAATTACATTTGGATATGATCAAAAAAATATTTTTAACATCCTTGGCTGTAACGAACTTGATCTCTCAAATTTTTGTCTTCCTACTTCATCAAGACAAAGCGGCAGGAATAGAGGCAATTAGGGAACTAAATTTTTACCTGCTAATTCCAGCAATTTTAATAGTAGGAATAACTTTTATTAAGCACAAAATATCCCATAAATTATTACACTTTATGGGATTACTATCTTTATCCATAGTCATTTATGTTATGGCTGTCCATTCTGGAGTCAGGGAGGCGGTTTCACTTTTCCAGCACCCTCAGTACCTCTTGAGCCTAATTTGTAGTATTGGGGTAATAATTTTTAATGACAACGCCTAACACGCACTTTGCGTCTCCGCTCCCTTCGGTCGCTCCACCCATATTTGGCACTGGTGTAGCACTCCGTGCTAAAATTGTACCAGCGCCAAACATCGAAAAGTGCGGAACGTTAAGTGAAATTAAGGATTTGTCCAAAAAATATATAAGGGCGAAAAATTATTTAATAACGAGATAGACATGGATGACCATTACGATAGTTTTTATAAGAAAAGTTCAAAGAAATTCAAAAAATATAAGTTTCATGGACATGGCAAGTTGGTTGCTGGAGAAAAACCAAATTTTTTTGAGTATCTTAAGAGATTCGCAGACAAAACCTTTAGGGTATTAGATTTGGGTTGTGGGTCTGGCGAACTGACACTCAAACTTTCTCCATTTTTTAAAGAAATTGTTGGTATTGATCCATTTGTGGATTATATAAAAAGCGCGGAAAAACTTAAAAAAGAAACCGATATCAAAAATGTGATTTTTAAAGTTGCAGATGGAAAAAACTTGCCCTTTGAAGACGAATATTTTGATATTATTTTCAGTTCAAGGAGTCCCCTTTCAGCAAATATAGATTTTATGAGAGAAAGCTTTCGTGTTTTGAAAAAGGGCGGGCTGATGGTAGAAGAAACGATTGGCGAGAAAGACAAAATAGAATTAAAGAAAATTTTTGGAAGAGGACAGGGTTATCCCACACAAGAAACAAAGCTTGAATCTGTACAAAAATTATTAAAGCAATCTGAAATGAAACTTATTGAATCGAAATATTTTATGTTTTATCAAGTTTATCCATCAATCAATGAAGTTGCAGAAATTCTTGAAAGAGCTCCGATAATTCCAGGTTTTGATAAAACAAAAGACCAATCTCATCTTGAAGAGGTTAATAGAAAATTTAATAATAAAGGTATAAAATTAAGTAGTCATAGATTATTCTGGGTAGCTAAGAAATAGTTTTTTGCCCTATTTTTAAATAATAAAGCACAAACCCTCAACTCAAGCCACGCTGCGCTCTCGCTCCGCTACGCTCCAAAGAAACCTCTTTTATCCCAAACGTTCCGCAAAAGCGAGCTCGGTTCGCAAATTTTAATGTAACTACTTAACTTTTTATATCTAACTTGCCATATGAATGAAAACTTTAACTTTTCGGAGACAAGAAGGCCAATAGAACAAGTTAAGTTAAGTGAAAAAGAATTACGAATCATAAATGGCGCCGGATTAACAATGGAAGATTTGACAAATCTTCTTAGAGAACCTCCTTATGCGGAAGGTAGCTATGCCTTGATTTTCGAGGTGGGCGGCTCTGAACAAAAAAATGTAGCCAAGGTCTGGAAAAATCCTCAAAACGACGAAATAAGAGCGCGACATGAAAATGCCGCCTTGCGGTTGTTGCGTAAACATAAATCCACACAAGCGCCTCGGAATTTAGGATACTTACCTTCCGAAACAATTCTTTTTGAAGAAAAAATAAAAGGAAAACATCTTGAGGAATTTGATGAACTGACGATTAGCCGGTTGGCAGAAGCCTTGGTCAAAATACACAAAATTAAGCTTAGCTCATTTGGTAAATTGATTGAACCAAGAATAAAGGGAACTCAACAGGATTATCTAATGGCTGAGATAGGTAAACTGAGGGAAGCTCTTTCGACTTCACCTGGAAAACCAGAATTACTTAAATTGATTGAACGGGCGATTGATAAATTTGAAAATGCGGCAACGTCGTCACCGGAAGCTTTTAGAAAAAGAGTGTTCACGCTTATACATTTTGACTTGAACCGTAATAATATTTTACAATCAAATGATAATGATAAAATTATAATTATTGATTGGGAACAGGCGGCCGCTGGAGATAATGCCATGGATATTGCAAAAATGTTTTTGAAGTTGAATTTTACAGAGGAACAAAAAATAAAATTCATTGAAGAATATGAGAAATTGTTTGATAAAAAAGATAATTCATTACAGGCCAGACTTGATGTGTATGCGCAATTTGTTTTGATTAATTCAATTTTATGGAGGCTGAGAGTATTAAAAAATACGCCAAAAGAAACAACCACTGTAAATGAAAAAGAATTTTACGCTCGTGTTAAAAATAATTTGGATACAGAACTAATTAAACTAAAAAAACATTTATCATAAAAACTGAATTTATGTCCAAATTTGATCTGCACATACACTCTGATCATTCTGATGGCAAATTATCAATACCCCAAATAGCGGCGATTATTAAAGAAAAAAAACTCAAATATTGCGCTTTGACTGATCATAATAGCGTTGGTGGCATTGCAAGATTAATGAACGAACTTGAAGGTTCAGGGATTACCGTTATTCCGGCAACCGAGCTGACCGCAAAATATAACGATAACGAAATTCATGTTTTGGCTTATGATTTTAATATAGATTTGGTTGCCGAAATAATTAAAGAGCGTAATGAGATTGTGTATTCACAGAAAAAAGAAGAAATGAAATTAGCCATTAAGCTTTCTCGGGAAGCAGGATTAAAAGTAACTAAAAACCTCAGTGTTAACGAAAAGCACCCAGCAACCTTGACTATTGCTCTTGACATTTGCGCCAACAGTGGAAATCAGAAATTTTTTTTAAAAAAATTCTATAAACAGTTTACTCCTAGAGATGTATTTTATGAATATCAGGCGCCTGGCAAATTTTGCGCGGTGGCAAGAGGCGGAATTACTGTCGAATGGCTAATACAAAAATTTAAAGGGATCGCTCAAGATCTTATTATTGCTCATCCCTTCGTCTCTGTCAGCGTTGTCGCTCTGCCGCTCAATGGATCTGAAATTAATAGTTTGCTTAAAATGGGATTAACTGGCATTGAAGTCTACCACAACCGCACGACTATCGAACAAATAGAGTCATTAAAAAAAATGGTTAAAGAACAATCTCTCCATTACACTGGCGGGTCTGATTCGCACGGTAATGAAACTGACACACCAATAGGCCAGTATGGCTCCACCAGTCTCGTACCTGATTTTTTTCTGGCAAACCATCAATCATTTTAACAAATTAATAAAAATATGCCCAACGCTTTACTAATTAAAGAAGTGACGGATAATCTTCGCGCTAACTTCAAAAAGCATAAATGCGTACAATCAGCGTATCTCTATGGTAGTATCCTAACTAATGGCTTCCACCCAAAAAGCGATATTGATGTTTTATTCATAGTCAAAGATATTAGAGACCGACAATCTTTTTTTAGAAAAATCAAAACCATACGCTCCAAAGAAAAGAAATTCAAACTAGATATTAATATTGTATTTATGAGTGAATTTCGTAATCTTTGGCATATATTCAGGCCGCCAACATTTTTTGTCTGGATCAAGCAACGAAATGTATTGCTCTGGGGCAAAGACTGTATTCGCGATATTAGACAAGAAAAAATAACAATAACTTCCATTTATAAACGCGCGGTTGATTTAGCGCAAGGATGCAGAGCTGTATACTTGAATGATAAAGATGTAGAATTTTGGGAAATAAAATATAGTAGATGGCTAAGAGAGTTACAATTTGGAATTTTGTATCTTTATGGCGATTTAGAGCTAGATTCTAAAATTTGCGGCAAAAAACTTTGTGATGCATTCCCAGAACTCAAGAAAGCCAGATTTCTATCAAAAAAACAATTGCCGATTAAAAATCTTTCGGAAATAGCTGAAGCATTTGTACTATGCGTTTATAATCATTTTGTAAAACCATGAAAATATTAATGCTGACATCTCGATATGGCTTCGGTTACGGCATGGGCTATTCTGCATACAAAGAAGCAATGGCCTTTGCAGAATTGGGCAACACGGTTACTGTAGTTCATTGTTTTAATAACCCGGAAATTTCAATGTTTTCTGATCCCAGGGTTAATATCGTC
>JBBTXH010000012.1:0-9737 GCA_038062385.1 Patescibacteria group bacterium | reverse complement strand
ATTTGCCAATCATGAGAATTCCGCTTATTGGTTTTCTTGTTTATTACTTTAAAATTAGAAAATTTTTGAGAGAGACAATTAAGATACAAGCATTTGACTTAATTTACATCCAGTCCTTAGAGTTCGGCCTGGTTGATTTGAAAAAAATAAAAATACCAGTATTTTATTTTGCCAGAAGCACTATGAACGGATTACATAAAACGCTAAAAGGAGAAGAAATCAATAAATCATTTTTGGATAATATCGTTCACTTCGTTCTCGTTTGTCTGGAAAAACGATGCATGAAATACGCAAAATCAATACTCGTAAAATCTAAAATAATGGCCAAGGAAGTTGAAAGTCTTTATAATATCAACTCTCAAAAAATTATTACAGTTACTGGCGGAATAGATGAGGCCAACTTTAAAATAAATGATAGTGCCTTTAGCAAAAATCTTAAAGAAAAACTATCGATTCCGTCATCAGCCAAAATTGTTCTTTATGCCGGTAGAATTGTCCCTCAAAAAGGATTAATTTATTTAATTAAAGCGGCCCTACAATTGCTTGAAGCTTATAATTTTGTTATTGTCATTGCAGGTTCTCCTGCAGATAAACATTACCTGGGATCAATTACTAAACTTTTGAAAAATAATACTCGCAAAAAATCATTTTACTTTTTAGGTCATATCAACCAGCTGGAAATGTCTTCCATTCTTAATATTACTGACTGCATTGTGACGCCATCTTTATATGAGCCCTTCGGCATGGTGAACTTGCAGGCGGCCTTTTTAGGTAAAACTGTAATTACAACGGACACTACCGGTTCAATTGATGTATTACGAAATTATCAAAATCTAACGGTTGTTCATGCAGGCTCGGTTGAAGCTATCAAGGTTCCTTTGGGAAAAATATTATCAATCGGGGAAAATGTGACTAGGCAACCTTTTGATTTTAGTCAATACTCATGGGTGAATGTCGCAAAGAGGATATTAACATTATTTCAAAGAAATCAAATTTGATCTTATGATAATCGATAGCCATTTGCACATCTCATATTTAGGCGGAGAGGAAAAAAATCTTTATGACGTAAAAGAAGAACTTTTAAAATCAATGAAACAATTCGGGATAGAATATTCGATTGTCATTCCTGATAACAGGCCAAACCCGCAATGTGCAGACATGGAAACAATGTTTAAAATTATTGAAAATGAAAAACAGTTTTTTTCAATGGGAACCATAAATATTTTTCAAGATAGAGAAAAACAAATATTAAATTTAGAATCACTGATAATGGCCAAAAAAATTTGCGCTATTAAACTTTTCCCCGGGCACGACCCCTTTTATCCGACAGATGAGAGATGCCAACCTATTTATGAATTATGCGTTAAATATAATATCCCCGTAGTTTTTCATACCGGAGTTAATACGGGCGATAACGACTGCGCAAAATATAATGATCCAAAGTATATAGTTGATATTGCAAAAAAATATAAGGACTTGAAACTTGTTATCGCACATTTTTTTTGGCCCAAAATGGAATATTGCTATGAGCTAACCAAAGACCTGAAAAACATTTATTATGATACTTCGGCAATGGCTGATCCTGAAGTTGTTGAAGCCGCAGGTGGTTGGGACAAAGTTGTAAAAGTATTGAAAAAAGCTGTTTTACTAAAACCTAATAGCGTTTTGTTTGGCACTGATTGGCCGATGTGCCCAGTTGATAAACATATACAGTTAATTAAGGATTTAGAGTTAGATTCTGAAACTGAGGAAAAAATTTTTTTTCTTAACGCGGTTAATTTGTACAAGCTAGAAATTTTGTGATAGGCATCCTATAACAAGCAATATCTTGTTCCGGAATTTTTCAATTACAAAAGACGGATATTTGAATCCGCCTTTTATATTCACAACAAATAATAACTTCGATAAAAGCAGTTATTTTTTCAAATCTCAATAATTTCAGTTTTGTAAATTATTTCTCTAAGTATAGCCAATTTGTTTATTACTTCCGAAATAGAAAAAACTTTTGGTTCAAAAGCAGCTACTTCTGCCAACGGCACCCATTGAAACTCTGAATATTCTTCGTTCAATTGAATTTCCCCTTTTTCATGTATGGCATAATAGTGAGGCAAAATCATATGACTGCCGTCTTTTTTTACAAAAGACAGATTAATGGAGAAAGTAGGAAAAATCCCAATTCTAAAATCTTCTCCCACTTCCTCATTTTTTTCGCGCTTCAACCCATCAATAATACTGCTGTCAGTGATTTCCATTTTCCCGCCAATAAACGTAAAAATCTCATCAAAATCAGCCTCGCCTTTTCTCTTGCATAATAGAACACTAAGCTCGTCTTTTGAGAAAACAACTATTTTTTGACAATACTGAAAATTATATTTGTTTATAACATTCCCGGTCATACAAATAAAAATTATTTCAAAACCGTCTTGAATGACTTGATTATATCAATTTTCGTTCAAACAGGCAATTAAAAAACCCGCTGTCCATTGACAACGGGTTCTGTTTTCTTATATTTTATGTTTCTTGAAATACTCTTCGTTCGTTTTGGCTGAAGTCATATCCAAGCAATGCATTAGCCGCGCTTCCGGCGTTTGCGGACTGACCGCAGAGCCATAACCGAGTTCAACGTCGCCGTGATGCGACAGGATCAGATGCTTCAAGGCGCGCAAATCAGTTTCCGAAATTTCAATTTTATTTTCCCAAACCGCGCGATCAATAAGTTCAATCGTCCGGACAGTGTGCCCGATCTGACCAACGTCCTCATCATATTCAATCTGCAAACCGAGTTTGTATTCCTCCAACTTTCCGATATCGTGCAGGATGATCCCTGCCACCAGCAAATCAACATTCAATTTATCATAGCCAAGCGCTGAATATCCCAGTCCAATCTCCAACATTTCATACACGTGATGCAGAAGCCCGCCAATATAAGCATGATGACGTCGTTTGGCGGCCGGCCATTTCTTGAAACGCTTTCGCCAATCATCATCATTCCAAAATGCTTGTAAAATCTCTCTATAACCAGGATGCTTCATACCAAGAATTAACTCATTAATTCTACCGGCCAATGTTTCAATACTGAAACTGAACGGCCATTCTGCGATCATATTAAAATCTTCTTCAAAATAGTCAGTAACATCACAGATCCACGGACGATTCGCATGATCTCTTTCCCAGGTCATATTTAATTGCGTTTTATCGCGGTATTCTCTCACCGCTGCTTCAATCGCGTATATTTTCCCTTGTTCAAACCAGGTTAGAACTTTGTCAGCTTCTGGAATTGGAATTTGCCAAACTTTGAGTTCAATTGAACCTGTCTTATCGCCGACTTCAACTGACAAAAAACACGTGTCGCCTTTTTTCGTGTTACGAATTTCAGGTGTTTTACAAACAATGAAACGTTCATAAATTTCTCGACCGACCGCGCTACTCAAATCTTTTACCCAACTGCCATTGACTTTATGCTTGCCGGAAAATTGGGAACTTTTGTCGCGCATTTTTTCCTCCTTGGTTGTCGGGTGTCGGTAATCGGTAATCAGTAACTGGGGTAATGGAGACAAAGTAATCAGGGATCGGTAATCGGGGTAATGTTGGTAAACAGATCAAGCTGATTGACTACCGGTTTCGAGCGAATCAAACCGCGCGATTTTGGTTTCAATGGTTTCTTGTCATAACTTAAAAAACCAGGAATATCAAGCGGTCCTTGTTTGGCTCTAAGAATTCTCACGTCCTCGCCCGCTTTTTCCATTCGCTGAATCGTGAGCCGTCGCCGCAACTCTTCATCCATGAAACGATTGTCAGCGCGCGCGGCAAAAAACAAGCTGGAATCATTAGAGTTGTCCATGATCAAATAATAAACCAAACCAACAGCCGTGCGTCCGGCGCGTCCGCCACGCTGAATTTGGGCAATGCCGGTCAAAGGCATGGAATAATTGATCACCGCGTCAATTTTCGGCACGTGAATACCGGCTTCAACCACGGTGGTCGCAAGCAACACCGGAAAATCTCCGGCTGAAAACGCGCGGATAACTTCTTGCTGTTCCTTTGCTTTCATGAATTCATTGCCCGCCACAATACGCGCTTCAGTTCCAATCAATTTCAACTTCTCAAAAAGAACGTCCAAGGTTGATTTGAAATTCGAAAAAACCAAAACCTTGTTTCCTTCGTGCAAGCGCTCTTCAATCAGTTTCAAAAATCTTTCCATTTTCGGATGAGATTTCTTTTCTTGAACAAATTGAACCACCATTTGCCTGAATTTCTGAAAATCATAATTATTCCAAATCATTGAAGCCGGATTTTTCCGATAAATCGGAAAAGCAAACGGGTCATGGGAATTTTTCCATTCCAATTGTTTACTGATGTCTTCAATGTACTGAACCGTCACTTCATAATTTTCCGTGACAAACAAATTCAACAAATGCATCAGACGATAATATGCTCCGTAAAGCGCGACATAATCATACCACGGAGAATTTTTGTCCTTCGCTTTCTGATCGCTCACCCATTGATTAACGCGTACATAAATGTCATTCAGTTCAGTCAATCGGAGAAACGGCAATCGTCGTTCAATGTCCGCTGACGCCTGAATTGGCGCGACAATTTTGCACTTGGAAAAGCTATTGTGCACGGCCAGGATACAACGCCGCAACAAACTCATAGCTTCAAGATGCTCATCCGAATAATCAATCAGTACGATTTTCTCGCTTTTCGGAAAAACAAATTTCTTAACCTCGGAATCTTTGCTTGATCGGTAAATCCACCAGCGAAGATTATAATTCTTTTCCAAAAGTTCAATTCTGTCGCTATTCCCGGATGATGCGGTTAGTCCGAGAACACGAATATTGCGCAGAGAACATTGCTGTGCGATTTCAACGTACGCGTATTTCTTGTTAGCCATGTGCATTTCATCGAACAATACGAAAGCAACATCGCTCAAGTCAATTGTTCCTTTTTGAATTTCACCAACAATCGTCTGCGGAGTGGCTACGATCATTTTACTACGTTTCCACAAGTCCCCCCGCTTTTTCGCGCTCACTCGTCCGACCATTTTATCAATTTCATCAGCCGGCAAATTGAAAACAAATCGCGCGTCGCGACAATGCTGTTCGCACAGAGGATTGGTATGAGCGAGGAACAAAACTTTTCCTTTGGTTAAATAATGATCAATCGCCAGAAACGCTGTAAACGTCTTGCCTGTTCCGGTCGGGTAAACCAAACCGCAGTTCAAACCGCGTTCCCCTGCCTCAATAATTTCTTCCGCGTCAGCAAACTGATACTCGCGCCGTTCAATTTTTTCTTCGTCAATGAAATTCAGTTTGAGCATTTTTTCCCTCCTTGCTGTTTTGAATCACCTTGAAGTATTGTCAAAGAACTTTGATAATTTATCCTATCGCAAAAGACATGGTTTGTCAACATGAATTTTGTTTGCATTTTACACTAAATTACAATACAATATGAGAGATACAATTACCCCTGACTTCAGTCAGGGCGTATTAAACAATTACTGTTGTTCAGCGACATGGCTATATCCTCCCCCACTGAAGTGGGGGGTAATAATATGCACGAAAAACCAATAGTTGAATCAGAGAAAAGTTTTCTCGACCATTGGATCGAGACTGAATTCAACGAGCAATATGAATCGCAAGTGAGGATCTTGCATGATTTGAGATTGATCGAAATTTTTCCAGGCAAAGATGTGATGGGAATTATCGGTATTGATGGAAAAGAATATCCTGTTCCGACAAAACAGGAGATTATTGATGAAATAAAAAGAGATCCAGAAAAATACGAAACAAAAATGAAACAGGGATTCACAAAAATTCAACTCACGCCGTTTGCGTTGCCGCTGGAGAGATTAACTATGACATTAGAACGCACGCTCTTGGATCATTACAAAAGAAAAAAGCTTTTCGCTTTCAAGAAGAACTCATCAGATCCGGACAAACAATTGGAATTAAATAAAAAAGAACCGTTGTTAGTTTCCGCTGGCTGGGTTGATGATGAAAAGCCAATAGGACTACACGGATCAGACGTTACCGGTAAGTGTGTTTATCACATTGAACGTTTTAGTGAAACAAATCACGGCGGACATACTAAGGCAGAAATTCTGCTTGCGCAGACAGGTTTGAACGCACAAGCAACCTCGCTTTTTGCCGGCTGGGAAATAAAACTATTACAATCACCAGAAATAATTCCAACTGCGAGCGACAGCAATGTCAACGGAACAATGAGGCCTGGATTATACACAAATCCAGAGCACCTCCTAACAATACTTAAGTCAGATCAACAATGCGCAAACGAACAAGGGATAACAAACGAAGATTGGTTAATTCAATTTTTAATATCTTTGGAACAAAACAATCAAGTGCTTGACATGATGTCCGTACACTACACGCGGGTGGCTTGTTGTATAATCGGTTCGTATCAACCAAAAATCTATTGTGTTGGCATTGGCTATTGGAATGAAAAAGAGAATCAAACCTGCTTATACAGCACAGATATAGTCAACAAGATTTTTGCGAGCGAAGTACGTACCGCGGTTCCAGTCGGACCGGAATTAAACTATCCAACTTAATATGCACGAGAAACCACCTTCAATTGAATCAGAGAAGTCATTCCTAGACAACTGGATCGAGACCGAATTTAATCGCGAATACGATGAGCAGGCACGAATCCTGCAGAAATTACAGTTAATGGATCTTCTGCCTGATTCAGAAAAAATGGGCATTCGAGGAATTGATGGAAATGAATACCCTCTTCCATCAAAAAAAGATATTATCGCGGAAATAAAAAGAGACCCGGGGAAATATGAGATGAAAATTAAGCGAGGGTTTACAAAAATTCAGTTCACGCCGTTTGCATTGCCTCTGGAGAGATTAATAATGGTATTGGAGTATGAACTTTTAGATCATCATAAACGAGGAAAATTATTCAGACCAAAGGAAAACCCAAACGATCCTGATGTGGCCGTAGATTTGGACTCCACGATGCCCATTGATATTTGGTCTGATATAATCGACCGCAATGACCCGGAAGGAAAGCGCGGCGCGGATGTTACCAATAGATGTCTCTACCATATAACCAGCTTCTCTCAGAAACATGGCGGCCGCACTAAAATAAAAATTCTTAAAACTCAAAACAATTCCCCTTTTTCCGGCTGGGAAATAAAGCTCCTCGCGCCAAATCCAAACAAACCCAAAAAATGGTTTAAAACTGATAATCTTTTTGATCGAGTAACCGCATCAGGAAAAATTGATATACCCTTAGATTTCCTGAAATTGCTCCAGGACAAAACGCAATACAGACATGAACAAGGGCTCACTTTGGAAGATTGGTTGACTGAATTTCTCGTTCATCTTGAACAAACGAACCAGGTTATCAATGACGATGTTAAAGGCAACCAATGTCCTCTTATCGGGTCATTTTATCCTGAACGGAACTCAGTATGCAGAGGTAGCTGGGGTAGTCGAAGTTCGAAAGCTCACATTGGTCTCCTTCGTGCCAATGATTCCAATAAATATAAATACTTTCGTCACACCGCAGTACCGGTTGATCCGAAATTATAATTGTATTCTGTAAAACCATAAAAACCATCATTGCTGATGGTTTTTTTTATAACCTCATAATTATTGAAAATCCCAATTACCCTAATTCTTAATTCTTCTCCTTAATTCTTTATTTGACCCCACCGGGAATCGAACCCGAATTTTCAGGATGAGAACCTGATGTCCTAACCGTTAGACGATGGGGCCACGAAGTAGATGCAGCGGCATCACTTCGTGGCAAGCCCTGCATCGATTATATTTTTTGAATAAATGCAGCTCGGGTTTACCGTGAACCGAACCGGAGTTCTGGTTCACGGCAAGCCCTGCATCTGTAAGAATTTTTATTGGTACTTTTAACTTGTAATCTGCTTGTCTCGCTCGTCTTGCTTGTCTTGCTCCTTCATTTCAACCACTCATCGCCCTGTCTCACCAAAAGCTCGCTGGCTCGCGACGGTTCTTTCATGAGCGCCTTAACCACCTTTTCCATTCTAGCGCCTTGAGAACCTTTTATCAAGATAAGATCGTTTGGCTGAATTAACTCCGATATCTTTTCAACTGCTTCATCTGAATTTTTGAACTGAACAATTTGTGTGTTCAAAAGACCGCTTTCAAGAGCTCCACGCGCTGTCTCCTGACGAAAATTTCCCACGCAAACCAACAGCTTGACGCCTGCTAGCGCTACCTGTTTTCCAAGTTCATAATGCGCCTCATCAGTGTAATCGCCAAGTTCCAGCATATCGCCGAGAATCGCCACCTTGCGGCTATTTTCACCGGCATTCAACTTTGCTAATGATTCAAGCGCTGCTTTCGCGGCTTTTGGCGATGAATTGTATGTATCATCAATAATCAAAGTCTGCCTGCCTTCAACCAAGCTCATCCTGCCTCTTGGGGTGGTATAATTTTTCAGGCCTTCTGATATCTCAATCAAATTCAAACCAAAAGAAATTCCCACAGCCGCGGCAATGAGCGCGGCATTGATCTGATGCGCTCCGACCACGCCCGGCAAAAATATCGGGACAGTACTGCCGCCAAAAGCAATTTTGAATTTTATACCTGACAAATCAAAGTTTTCTGTCTGTGAACTGAGCTCAACCGCTCGCACAGTCGCCTCTTCGTTATAGCCGAAGAAAATAACTTTAGCTTTTGTTTTTTGATGCATTTTTCTGGTTAACGAATCGTCAGAATTCAGAATAGCCGTATCTTCCGAGGTTAAATGCGAAACGATTTTTTGTTTTTCTTTGGCTACGTTCTCAACTGTCTTAAAAGCTTCCAAATGAGCTGGTCCGATCGTGGTGACCACGCCCACATGGCAAGGAATAATTTCAGTCAAATAGCCAATGTCGCCCGGCTTGTCTGCTCCCATTTCCAAAACTAGAACCTCCGGATATTCTTTATCGTGAACAAAAATTAATTTAATTGCTTTAATGAAAATTTTCAACCACGCTCCGGCTGATTTACCACCGCTTTCTTCGCCGATAATCGTTAGCGGTACGCCGATTTCATTATTATAATTTTTAATATTTTTTCGGACATTAAACTTTGTCGCTAAAACCGCGAACACAGCTTCTTTGGCTGAAGTTTTCCCCATACTGCCGGTGATGCCTACAACTTGGGGTTGGTATTTTTTTACAATTTTTTTAGCGAGAATCGCCAGGATTGTTTCCAATATCTTTTTCATACTTTCTTTATTAATCAGTAAAATCACGTAGGAATCTGCTTGCCCAGTACTTAATATGAAATAATTATAGTACAGGATAGATCAAGTATTATATCCTACCAGCATACCCGACATCATACCATTGTATAATGTAATTTTCAACCCCCCTATTTTATTTCACTTCCGGCGGAATTTGATAATAATCCAAAATGAATTTTCCAACCGTACTGAAAACCGGAACAGCCGTGCTCTCCGCGAAACGAGCGGTTTTCGGATTGTCCAATTTTATAGCCATCACCAGGCGCGGTTGATTGAACGGCGTAAACCCAACAAAAGTATGAATGGTTTTATCGCTATAGCCGCCACTCTTGAAATCAGGCACTTGCGCAGTGCCGGTCTTACCGCCAACCAGATAACCTTTGATACCAGCTGCTTTTGAATGTCCGTTTTTTACCACTGACACAAGCATACTGCTAAGTAATTTTGCGGTTTCAGGTGAAATGATTTGTCTGACCACTTTCGGTTCTTTTTGCTTGATA
>JBBTXH010000011.1:0-20663 GCA_038062385.1 Patescibacteria group bacterium | reverse complement strand
CTCCGAATTCGCGTGGGTACAATCAATGTTCGTGGGAAATGAATGGGCGAACTACGCCCCGGACCCCGTGGAATGCAACGTAATTATTGTAAAATACAAAAATAAATACAACACTAGGCAATCTAACAGCTCATTTATAAATCCTCTGAAGGTAACGATAAAGCCCAAGTTTAATCGGCGAATAATTCTTTTCATACGTGCCGACATATTCGGTAATCTCCGCTTCAGGTGAAAAACCCATTTTAAACTTGGTGAATCCAAACCATTTTTCCTCTCGGCCCTTTATATCTTTCGGCGCCGCGCCCCAGAAATCATAAAACCACGCGCCTTGTTCTTTGGCATCTTTAATCGCTTGCCACTGGAGCAGATGCGGAGCCATGACTGCGCGAAAATCATGATCAGACGCGCCGAATAAATATGTCACCAGATGATTCCAAAAAATCATGATATTGGCCGCGACGATTTTGCCTTCAAACACAGCTAAATATAATTTAACGAATGGCAATTGCAAGATATGTTTAAAATAATCTTGTCCAAAAAACTCCACTCCTTGCCTCTTCTCTGTTTTTTTCAATAATTCATAAAATTCTTTGAATTTGTCGTTATCAACCGACACTTCCACCCCTTTTTTCTTGGCCAACTGAATATTATAACGAGTTTTCTGATGCATTTGCTTCAATAATTCTTCCTCTGGTTCGCGAATATCCAAGATTAACGTGTGGCGCGGCTGAATATCTCTATCTGATTTAACAAATCCCAATTCATCGAAAATTCTGCACCAACCGCTATCTTCCGAATACGGGTCAATCATGAAGTTCATGGCTTTTTCACTTTTCGCCAGTTCATCAATCTTTCCAATAATAATTTTAAAAATCGCTTCGCGACTACCCCGGTTACCGATTACCGGTCCCCTTGGCGCATAGAGTAACGCTTGTCCGAATTTTAATTTTGATTTAAATAAAAAAATCACGGCCAGCCATTCATTCTCATTTTCAACCACCAACCGCCAAATCTTTTCCTTTTGCGTAGCCATAAAATCCGCCCATTCCCATGATTGAATAAACGAACCGCCTTCGTTTGATGAGACAAAAGTGTTCCATTTGTTTTTTTCTTCAATCTTTTCTTCGCGAATAATCATATCAAATCAAAATTTCGAATTTAAAGTTTTCAACGCCGCCTTGACTCTTTGTCCGGCGTCCTTGATCGTTGGTTCAACTTTCTTCAGCGCTTCGCGCGCTTGATTCACCGAATAACCCAAACTCACCAAAGCTTCAACTGCGTCAGAGTCAACGCCCAGTTCGTCAATTGATTTCATTTCCCCAACACCAACTCCGGGCATGACTTTATTTTTGAGTTCAAGCACAATTCGTTCGGCTGTCTTCGCGCCAATGCCGGAAACTTTCCTCAAGATCGAAGCGTCAGCGCTGACAATGGCGGAAATAATATCATTCGCGCTGGCGACATTAAAAATCGCCAGAGCGGTTTTCGGACCGACTCCGGAAACTGAAATTAACTGTTCAAATAACCTTAATTCTTCATAACGATTGAACCCGAAAAGCTGCAATGCGTCCTCGCGCACATGCTGATAGGTATAGAGTTCAAGCGACTCGCCAAAATTGAGGCCATTCAAAACTTCGGGGGAAACAAAAATTTTATAGCCGATGCCGCTATTTTCCAAAACAATAAAATTTTCCGCTTTGAGTTTAATTTTACCGCTTATAAAAGCTATCATATTGCCTTTTTTATCATACCTCAATTTAACTGATAATTCAATCCGGGGCGTTGGGTGTCGGTAATCGGTAACTAGGGTAATGCTGGTAATCAGGAATCAGTAACTGGGGTAACGTTAGAATGAAAATAAAAATCCCGCTGTTTATGAACAACGGGATTGTAAACGATTTTTACGTTTGATTATGGTGAACGATTCTTTTCGCCCATTCTTCGCATTTTTCAATGACATACATGATCGCCGCGATAATAATAAACACGCACCACAGAAAGAACAATCCTCCAAAGACGCCCGCTTCAATGGGGTAAACATCATATGTGAAGGCGGTAATGATACAGTAGTATTCCATCAATACCAATACCACGCCAAGAACCAACGCGCCGACCAACATTTTCGAGCAAGCGCTTTCAAAAAGGTCATTGCTTGCTGTCATTAATTCCCCCCCTTGCCTCGCCGTTAGGTTTTGTTTTTACCATATCCACCAATCGGTCCATGGCGTTAAAAACAAAACCAACAACAAAGCAAAGAATCATTATTCCCCAAATCCACCAAGCGTCTCCTCTGTCGCTTAGCCCTAGACCAACCAAGCTGTTGATTATTCCAATAATACCAATAGCAAAAAGCGAAACAGGCAAACCAAAGATAAGGGCAGAAAAAAATCGACAAAGAACCATTGTTAACGCACTTGTTTTTTGATCTTCCATGTCATCCTCCTTGTGATTCTTTCACAGAACTAATCCGCCTTATCACCGCCACAGCTATCTGGTAAACGTTCAACCACTCAAAAACAATAAAAAGTGTCAACCAAACTACGCCAATGATACCCATAAACGCGTAAATCCCAATCAGTGCCAAATGCTTACCAAACCAGTTAAAAAAAATTTCAAGTAGTCCCAGTTTGAATAATTCATTGCTGACCAAAAAAATCATTACAACAACAATTGTCGCAACTGAACTTAAGAAGAAATTCTTGCTTTCAATGAATTCTTTCATCTTGGCCTCCTTCTGATATTGTTTGTTGCTTGTCTGAATGACGGTAAAAATCAGGGGGCGCGAGGAATATGAATGTATTGTCAACGAACAGAAAGCTAACTTTATATTATTTGTTTTCCTTTGTCAACCTACGGCGGAGTAAAGTTAATTTCGGTATAATCTTTTTAACTGGCAAATAAACAATCTCTCCTTGTCCACCATGCGCTTCATTTATTCCCTTGCCATTCTTATCATATATTACCTCAACTCGATATTTAAAATTCTTTTCATGCGGCAAAACAAATTCAATTTCGTCACCAACAAAAATTTGATTATGCACCCTTACGCGAATTAAACAATCATGTTCAACGGACGTCGGAACGGTAGGGACAGAACACTGTTCTGTCCCTACCGTCCCTACCGTCCCTACCGTAACCGTATCGGCGACAATTTGTCCGCAAAATTCCCAATCGCATTTTTCATGACTGGCCTCAATTTTCTGCTCGCATTTTTCTTTGCCGAACAAAAACCCGGTGGTGAATCCGCGGTTCTGGCATTTTTTCAATTCCAGTTCTGGATCTTTAATCATTTTTGTTTTATCAATCGCGTCCCGATAAACTTTCACCGTATTGCCGACATAATAAACGCTTTTGGCGCGGCCTTCTATTTTAAACGCAGTTATGCCGGCGCGTTTCAATTTCTCTAAATAATCAACCAAACACAGATCCTTTGAATTCATTATGTACGAACCGTGCGCGTCTTCATCTATTATTAACAAATCGTCGGGTCTTGTTTTTTCTCTTATATACACCCCTTTATAATTTTCATTTGAATTTTGGATTTGGTGCTTTATTTGAGTTTTGTGCTTTGTGCTTTGCGCTTCATATCCCCATCTACACGGTTGCGTGCAATCCCCAAGATTCGCGCTCCGGTCATTGTAATATTTTGATAATAAGCACCGGCCTGAATACGACATGCACATCGCGCCATGAACAAAACATTCCAGTTCAACTTTTGGAACGCGTTTATGAATTTCTTTTATTTCATTCAAGGTAACTTCCCTGGCTAAAATTATCCGACTAATCCCCTGTTCATACCAAAACTTCGCTGATTGCCAATTTGTGCAGTTAGCCTGGGTTGAAAGATGCAACTTGACAGTCGGGCAAATTTTCTTCACAATGCTAAGAATACCGGGATCTGAAATAATAAGCCCGTCCGGTTTTAGATCTTTTAACAATTTAACATGTTTCTCAATTTGCGATAAATGACGATTGTGGCTGAAGATATTCAAGGTAACGTAAACATTTTTGCCTCTTTCATGGGCAAATTTTATTCCTTGTTTCAATGCTTTAAGATTAAACTCATTGATACGAGTACGCAAAGAAAAATCAGGAATACCACAATAAACCGCGTCAGCACCGAAGCAAAAAGCAGTTTCCAGTTTAGCTAAATTTCCAGCAGGGGCAATAAGCTCCATATTTTGACTTAAATTGATGCTCAAATTGTATCCTGCTTTTTACAAAGAAGCAACCCTGAAAAATAATGGCTATTTATTCGTATTTTTTGTTTAATTTTAGCTGATATAAATATAATGCAAAATGACCGTTGACAAAACATTATCTTTAAGCTATAATTGTTGGTTCACTGAACATTAACAACCTACAACAACAGTGCTCAACCGGGGGTGACCAATGGAAGAAGAAGCAGGACGGACACAGTATCTGCTGGTGACACATCAGTCGCCAGATTTTGATGCCATCTCGGCGATCTTTACCTGGCTCTTTGCCAATGGCAAAAAGGCCAGCGACGCAGACATTTCTTTCGGCTTTGTCTGGCCGGGAAAAAGATGGACGAAACGTGATCCAAACACCATTGTCGTGCATTTTGACACCGGAAATATTTATAACCAAAAAACACATGACTTTGACCACCATCAGGATCGTGATCGCTGGCCAAGCGCCGCGAGAGCTGTCTTTGAATCATTCCCGCATTTGCATGAAGATGCTTTACTGCGGGAGATGATCGAGTTCACTGACAAAGTGGACAGTGGCAGTCAACTTAACGATGAAGATAAGGCAGACAGGGATTTTCGGAAAGCGTTGAATGACCAACTTCGAGAAATAAATCGCGGACGCCAACAACATGTTCTCTTGATTTGCGAACAGAGCGGCCCGCGCGAGACGATCGATCTCATTGCCAACATGGAAGCAGAGATCGGTGACATTGATGACCATGACAAGATGCTGACCGGTCTCATTGCGCTTGATCGCTGGTACCGAGACAACAAAGAGCCGGCGAAGACAACTTCAATAATGCCCGTCATCAAAGACAGGCACTTGTTCGACAAAGTCTGCGCGCTTTTCCTGCAACTAATGGCCAATGACAAATGGCTCTATAATCTCAGATCCAATGAGTTCGAGCAAATGATTGATACCCTGCCGGAAGAACCGGGGAAGACCAAGACACAAACTGTCTATGATTTGTATCAACGTCAATTGAGCAATCCTATTTATCGAAATGTCACGGAGCTAGTGCAACTCGTTGTCTTCAAAGGAATCGTCCAAGAAGAAAACGAGGAATCGAAAAGATTGCTGCAAGATCTGCGAGAACGACTCGTGGAAACGAACAAGACGCGAAAAAACAAGCTCATTCCCATCGTGCTCAATCGCGGTCCTTGGGGAGTAGTTCAGCTTTTTCCGGACAGTTCATTTCCGGAGCGCGCCCGGATCATCCTCGCTCTCATTATGATGAAGGCATGGTACAACAAGAGAACATTGCCTTACCGAATCAAACCGCTCATTGAAGAAGCGCGTTGGGAAAGCAGAAATGGTTTGACTTTTGTCCAGACCGGCGAGACCTCTATTTCCGGCAAGAACATCCGAGCGGAAGTTCGGCGCCGATATCGAGATCAAATCCATGTTTGCACAACACTTTACGTGGATAAACAAACAGGTGTGAAAAGCATCGGAGTGCTCCGAGTGCAAAAAAATCTGAATGGAATGGAAGAACTTGCGAATCGGCTGAGGGAAATCGATCCCTCGGCTGACATCTTCCTATTTCAGCCGACAAAGTTCGTGATTTATGTCAAATATGATGATATCATTGACATGACTAAACCAAATCGAGAGATTCTGCTCACGCCCGAGCGGATTCATCAGGAAGCTATGAGTATTCTGCATCCGATCAGTGATGATGAAATTCCTGATTGGGATGGCGCTGAAGTGACGGAAGTCGTGGAAGCGCTGGAAGAATAGATTCAACAAACAGTCCCCCGCCAAAGGCGGGGGATTTTCAATTTTAAATAAACAAAAAGGCCGTCGAAAACCGACGACCTTTTTTTGTTTCAACCTATTTACTTAGAGAAGTGTAACCGGTCGGTAAACTATTTTTGTTGGCGACGATGTCATGATTCAAGTCATCAGACCAAACCACTTCTGATAAAGAAACTTGTAAAAATTCCATCAGCGTGGTGTCTATGGCAACTCTAATTTTTCTGCATTGAGTTCCCGCTATCGGCATATTCTTAAAATCAGCGTCCTTGAATTCCGTACTGCCAAAACCTTGAAAAACTTTTTCCAAAAACACCTCGTTTGAAACAGGGTCGTCAATTTTAACTTTACTTTCCAAACCGCCGGCCGGCTTGCCGGTAACGTACGGATACAAAATCAAATTCACATATTGAACACTGGCGTCTTTCTGGCCATTACAAATCTCATACTCACCAATCTTTGTATCAAAAGCAGGCGCAAATAGAACCATTGGAGAATAAAGCGGTCCCATACCAGTCTTTAATTCAGTAGAATAGAACACGAATTCATTGGCATTGACCGCGCTGACATTGGTTTTCAGTTGCGACTTTGTTCCCTGTTTTATTGTTGACAACGGCACCTGTCCCTCATTCGCCAAATATAAAATATTATCGTTTGACAAAGTTTCACCGCTTTTCGTGTCCACTGCCTTGATTGGCTGCTGAACGCCCGCGACCGAGGAATAATCAGGCAAAATAGCCAACTTTACGGATTTTCCGGCGCAAGCTTTCTGACCTGATACATCAGCCATCACGTTTATCGTCCTTTTATCGCCAGCGCTCACGCTGACATCTTTTAGATTAGAAAATACAACCGCGAAATAATTTCCGCTCTTCTTTTTTGTATCAACTTGCGCCACCGCTGAGCTGACCGGCACATACCCCTCTTTAACCAATCGGAAATTACTCAGACAATTACGCGGCCCGGAAAAATTCACGCTGACCGCGAGTTCTTTCAGGTTAAGATCTGCCGGATTTTCAACATTCGAGTTTGAGGAAAATAGAAAATTAGCCAAAGTTATATCTTTCGCGCCCAACGAATAATTATTCGCCATCGGACTGTCCATGGCGCGTGAAACAATCAGCTTGGCATCACCGGCCACTGCCAACGCTCCTTCTTCACAAGGTTTCCACTTCCACTCGAACATGGCCTGCCCGCCTTTCCCGTCAGCAGAGCATAAATAATTGATATCACTCGTTCCCCAACCGGATTTCTGACAACCATTAAATAAAGCTTCTGCCGGCGACCAATTATCCATAAGAATAACGACTCCCTTGTCATACTGCTGACAATAAGCAACAGTACCTAAACCAACGCCATCCGGTCCATTTATCATCATGGCTGCTGCTGCCGCTGCTAAGACCAGGGCAGTTGTCGCCACCGCTAACTTAACCTTGGTTTTTGATTTTGTTTTGGTCATAGTTTGCATAATAAAAATATATTAAATTTTATTTTTTAAAAAACCCAGCTACATTTTTCCCCAGCTTTTAATGACCGTCTCAATATCTCCGGCATCAACCGTTTCAATCCCCAGTGACTCAATTTTCTTTTCCAAAGTTTCACGTTGTTTTATGAGCAATGAAGACTTGTTTTTTATTAATTTTTTATCAACTTCTTGAATCTGCTTCCACAAACTCGCTGCCTGCGGATGTTTCGCCACCGCCGCCTGATATAGTATCAGGGGCACATCAGTATGAATATGCGCGACTTTGACCATAGCGCCAGCTTCATCGACAGCGTCAATCGCCTTGTCGGGAAGTTTTCTGCTCTTAATCAATTTACTGGAGATAATGGCGGCCGCCTCAATCGCCGCGTCCGTAAACTCAACTTTATGATACTCGCGGAATTTATCTTTAACCCCCTGTAAAATTCTAATCGTTTCTTCGGCCGTCGGCTCGCGAACTTCGAGCGGTTGAAATCGACGCGCCAAACTTGAATCATTGGCAATATATTTTTCATACTCTTCAGTGGTGGTGGCGCCAATCATCTGCAAATCGCCACGCGCCAAAGCTGGTTTCAAAATATCAGCGAAGTTAACCGCGCCCTCCACTCCATGCGATTGTACCACTGAATGAACCTCATCAATAAATAAAATTATTGACCGCGCCGAGGCGGTAATTTCTTGCACAACTTTTCTCGCGCGCTCTTCAAACTCACCGCGATATTTGGTGTCAGATAAAAGTCCGGCCACGTCGAGCGATAAAACGCGTTTACCTTGAAGCTCCTGCGGAACTTCTTTTTGAATTATTCTCTGCGCCAAACCTTCAACAATCGCCGTCTTTCCCACGCCGGCCGAGCCGACCAAAATCGCGTTATTTTTTCTTCGGCGTGAAAGTATTTGCGCCAATCGCAAAACTTCTTCCTGTCGGCCGATCACCGGATCCATCTTGCCGTTCTTGGCTCGCTCGGTAACATCAATGGAAAAGGAATTCAAAAAAGGCGTACCGCCTTTTTTATTGGCAAACATTTTATCAATCGAAAATTTTCCTCCTTTTTTTAAATAATTATGCGCAATCAGTCCGAAAGCCACCAACAATAAAATGATGGACACGTAATAATTTTTCATAATCACTTTCAACGTAATATTATATCGTTAAATATTATACCACAATATAAACTATTAGGAAAATAAAAAATCCGACTCTTATGAAGAACCGGATTTGATAATAATTTTAACCTTTCTTGCTTCTTAATCGCAACGCCAGTGGAATAACGCAGAAAAAAATTATTCCGCTGATTAGCCAACAGCCGCGGAAATCCATTTTGTCCGCCAACATACCGGCGGCCATCCAGCCAACCCCGGCGCCGACCTTCACGATCATGGAATCAAATGAACCAATGGTCGCGCGCATGTCGCTCGGAATATTTTCCTGAAGCAATGCTCTCTGCACCGGATTATTCATACTGCGACTAAACTCGTGTAACAAGAAAAAACCAAACATGAAATACGGCCAAGGAGAAAGCGCCGCCAAAATAATCAAGGCACCGTTAAAAATTTGCGAGACCGCTAAAATTTTTATTTCATCAACTTTCTTATCAATCAATTTGAGTACAACCAACGTCCCAACCAATGACAGGCTTTGAAAACCAATATAAGCGAATGGTATGATCCAAAGCCCGATTTCTTTTTCCATCACCAACGTCCACTGCAGATTGATCGGTTGCGCCGCCAGAACAAAGATTGTGTGACAAACAATCAAGCCCCAAACGAATTTATTTTTGTAGCCATAACTGACGCTATCGCCGCAAATTTTTTTCATGCCGCAAAAACTTTCTTTCCACGACAGCTGTTTCTTTTTGAAGTACTCTTCTTTAAGCAGCCATATAGATAAAATGCCACAGAGGAATGTTCCAACGAAGCTCAAAAGCCAAGGCAAGCGCAAGCTATAATTTCCGACGATTGCGCCGAGCGCGCCGGAAGCCATGACCGACAAATTGATTACGATTTCGCTTTTGGAATAAATCGCTCCGATTTTTCCTGTGTAACCGTTGAAATCAAGCGTATCCTTCACCCAAGCGTCCAGCGCGCCGGAAATGAAACACGCGCCAATGGCCATGATTATTTCCGACAACATGAACTCGATCAAGCTGTGACTGAAAAAATAAGCCAACTCTGCTCCGCCAACAATAAACACGCCGACGACAATGGATATTTTCCTGCCGAAAAAATCAGCCACTACTCCGGTCGGCACTTCGAAAATAAACATGGCAACCATGAAAACAAAATTCACCAGACCGATCTCCGTCATACTGAGACCATTATCTTTCAGAAACAAAACATAAGTGGGGAAAGCAAAGCCGTGCGCGAAATAAAACAGGAAATTGAAAATCAAATAGTTCCGCACAATCTTCTTGGCCATTTGAGTACCTCCTTTGTTGTTAAAGAACCGCCAACCGAATTAACACGCAAAAAAATGCGTCCGGCCGGCTTGGCTGGACGCATTATTATCTTGAAGAAAAATATTTTACCTTAAATATTTTGACACAATCTTCTGAATAATACCCCTAACCAAACCGACTGAAGATGATTTTCGCACAAAGCGAAAACCACCCAACTTAGCGTCGGTTGAAATCATATAAGGGTAATTGTGCCAATTATTGTTCATACATTTATTATGACGTTGAACTGTGGTAAAACGTTACAACATATTATAATATCACTTTTGATATAAAAGTCAAATCCAGCTGCTACTTGCAACTGGATTTTCCTATTTGTTATCTAATTTTAGCTAAAATAAATCAATAAATTCACCTGCTTATTTACATTTAACTATAGAGTTATATTTAATATTTTACTGTGATTACGTTGCATTTCACGGGGTCCGGGGTGGAGTTCGCCCATTCATTTCCCACGAACATTAATTGCCCCCACGCGAATTCGTAACCCCGGCGCTTTTTGGTTACTTTTTGGCGTCAAAAAGTAACCCTGCGGAGCATCGCGTTGAACTAATTTGTCGAGATAATCATCAAATCTATAAATAAACCGTAAACAACGCTACTAATTCTTGCATGTAAATTTATATTATTTTAAACTTCTTTTCACTCTGATAATCCCAGACCCAGTCACGACTTCAACTCCGCGGTTTTCAAGTTCATCAAGAAACAAGTTGACGCCAATCGAATCAGATGAAATATGTCCGGCGATAATGGCATTGATATGATGCTTTTCCGCTTCCTTTTTATTAGCCTCGCTCATATGCATGCCGATAATCGTGCCAATGCCAACTTGCGCCATCTTCTCATAAATTTCTTTTGATCCTTCAGTGCCGCCGGTAATTTCAGTGAGCGCGATTCGGCCGCAATAATTATCCGGGCTGCCGGCAAATAGGCTTGGTCCGGCTCCGCGTTTCATGGCCTCGCTATATTCAGGAATGGTTTTCAAAAATTCTAAAATTTCACCAACATATTCAAATTTCTTTTTTGCCATTTGTTTTTTCAAAAAATTCGCCACCAAATTATCGCAAACAGTGTGGCAACACATTAAACTTATTTTCAAAGTTTCAGCCGCGTTGACCGCTTTGTAATGATTGGCCGGACTGACTCCGCGCGACACTTCGCTGATGCGCATTTTGAAACAGCCTTCAGCCACGTTGATCGGCACGCCATAATCTGCCAGCACTTCCACTTGAAGCGGCATCACCTGCGAAAGACTCGCCAACCCTTTTCCGAGAGGATGATGAGCAATCACCAAATCAACTCCCCCAAGTTGTTTCGCCAGCAAAAGTTCAGCCACGTCAATATCAATCCCCGCGTAAATTTTTCTAACCTCTTTATTCAAATCAAACAAGATTCTAGAATCAAGATATGGGTTGAAAAGAGCTTCTTCGTCAAATTCATTTTTCTGAATTCCAGATAGTTTGCCGAATTTCTCTTTTAATTTTTTTAAATTATCCAGCACTTTTTTCTCTCCGCGCAAATCATTTTTTATCCCAAGTTTAACCGCTAAATCGAAAATTTGTTTTACTTTCATATTTTTTAAATTTATTATTCTTTATACCGTCCTAGTTATCCTAAACATCTTCCTAATCTTCCTCATCCTACTAATCCTAATTAAAATTTATCTGCATCCACGCCTGCAAACTGGCTACCAGTTCGCGCCAATTATATTTCATTTGTTTAATGTAACCGCGATCATGCGCTGCTACGCCCACGGCATTGATTCCAAGTTCATTGCACAAATACAATGCTCGTCTAAGATGATATTTTTGCGTAATTACAATTACCTGGCTTAAACCGAAATTGCTCTTCACTCGTTCACAGCTATTATAAGTACTCAACCCGGCATGATCCAAAATCATCGCCTCTGCCGGCAAACCATTGGCCAAGGCAAACAATTTCATGGCTTCAACTTCATTATGATTCACACTGCTATTGTCTCCGCTCATGATGAATTTACCGATTTTATTATTTTTGTACAATTCAATCGCCGTCAAAATCCGATCTTCGAGAATATCGCTTGGCGCTCCTTTAGCTTTTAATCCGGCTCCGAGCACCATACCAACATTGGGAGGGACAAACGCCGCGCCATCTGTTATTCTGTCAGAATATTTCGTTTGCACGCGCAGGACGATCAAGAAAGCAATAAAGCAAAGAAGCAATAAAGCAATAAAACACATCCTTAAAAAACGAAAAGAATGTTGGCGTGATCTGATTTCCGCTTTTTCTATGCCTATATCCATATGGTGAAAAGCTCAAAGCACGAAATTCAAAATCCAAATAAAGCACAAAGCGTAAAATTCAAATATTAAAACTCACAGACGTGTTTTAAATTTTTTGTTTTGGATTTGTTATTTTCATTTGAATTTTGGATTTAGTGCTTTGTGCTTCCGTTTTATTTGATTTCACAAAATACTGGCAATTTGTTTCCCTGCAATAAGTCCGGTCGCGGCCGCACCGGTGATATTACCGGATAAACCCGCTCCATCGCCGGCCACATACAAACCATGAATCTTTGTTTCCAAATGTTTGTCAGTTTCAATTTTTGATGAGCGCAATTTTATCTCCGGCGCGTAAAGCAAAGTATGCGGCGAAGCAATGCCAGGTAAAACCAGTTCAAGCATTTCAAGCCCTTCTTTTATATTAGTAACAATACGATGCGGCAAGGCCATGGAAATATCTCCGGGCGTAACATCTTTTAATGACGGCGTAACAAAACTTTTGTTAATGCGCTCCCAAGTGCTTCTCCTTCCTTTTTGCAAATCAGCTAAACGCTGAAGGATCGGTTTACCGCCGCCAATGGTGGTGGCCAGCTTGGCAATTGACTTGGCATAAGCAATCGTATTCTCAACCGGTTCAGTCAAAGTAACTTCAGTCACAAAAGCGAAGTTGGAATTTTGTGAATTGTGATCTGAATTTGAGTGGCCATTGACGCAAACAAAATCATCATAATATTCTGCTGAGACTTGTCCCTTCGGACACGGACAAAAAGTTCTAATCACATCATCAAACGTCGGCGTTCTCATCATGAAAACAGTTTCATACATGAGGTCAGCATGCTTTTTCAAAATGCTTTCAGCGAATTCCACGCGTACGCCGACTTCAACTTTTTCGTAACTGAACTTCAGCAGATACTTTTCCGCCAACTTTTGCAGCCAACGCGCTTTTATTCTTCCGGGCGCTAAAATAATTTTATTGGCGTATAATTCTTCACCACTGATCAGCTTAACACCCTTGACCTCTTCGCCAACCGTTAAAATATCCAGAACTTCTGTTTTGTCTTTGAGAATAACACCGCGGCTGGTTAAATATTTTTCAAAGTTGGCAATAACCAGTGGCAATTTATCAGAACCAACGTGGCGGGCTTTCCGAATAAAAAGTTTAATGCTTTTCTTTTTCGCTTCATCAGCCAACTCGCGCGTGGCCGCCATGTCTTTCGGATAATAATCAGCGTCAACTCCGAATTTCGTAAAAATTTGATCCACGCAATCCAGATATTCCTGATACTCGTCTTCTCGATACAAATGTAGCATTTTTTCGTGGCTTAAGACAGGCGTGTAATGCAACTTGCCGTCGGAAAAAGTACCGGCTCCGCCCACGCCGCTCATGACCTCGTTCTTAGCTCGATTAGCAATACAATTACCAAGTTCAATGAGGCAAACCTGCAAACTCGGTTTTTGCGTAATCAGTTCATACGCCGCGAACATGCCGGCCGGACCAGCGCCTACGATAATTACATCAAATTTATCCATAGTGTTTCCATGAGATAATATTAATTTACGTATCTATCCTATCAGGAATAGCTACAGATTACAAATCACTACGTATGTTGCAAATATAACTGACACTAACAAACGTATGAACAACAAAACGAAAGAACAGTCTAGACAGATTTGTAATTTGTAGCATTTGTTAAAACAATAAAAAAACGCTGATTTTCGAAATCAGCGTTAAATCTTTCAATTGAAATTTCCGTTGTTATTCGGACGAAGCGGGAGGATTTTCCGCGAGTTCCGCCTCAAGCCAGTCAATCGCCTGCGCAATGGCGAGCGCGGAACTGCTGACCGTATGGCGCAAACCAAACCGTTTGCCGATCTGCTTGGCTGTGCTTTGATCGTAAATTCGGAGAACAACGCGAAGATCCGCTCTCATGGAACGCGCGAGTAAACCAACGGCCAAATTGACCTGATCATCACCAACGATTGAAACCAACCCAGCCGCGCGTTCAAGTCCGGCGTCAATCAAGACCTCCGGCCGCGTGGCATCGCTAACCAAAACCGACACTCCCCGTTGACGCAAAGCATTAAGATAATAATTATCCTCATTATTTTCTATTACGATTAGCTGCTCTTTTTCTTTGAGCAGAGCAATGGCCAAAGGATAGCCAAATCGGCCAAGACCGCAGAGAATAATATGATCTTTCAAATTATATTTTTTCCGTCCATAAACAAAACTCTCGCTATGACGATGCACAATGTACTCAATCACAAACGCCACGGTCAACAAACAAAACCCCCAGGTAATAATTAACAAAACAACTCTCGCAAGTTTCGTGCAAAAATTATAATCATGCAAGGTTACGTCATTGAAATTCACGCTGGTAATGACCGAAGTCATCAAATAAACGCTGTCGATGAAATCAGTATTCTCTGTGATTTGAAAAAATATCGTGCCAATAAAGATCAGACAGAAAAAACCTGCCAAGAGCGCCCAAATCGCATGGTCGCGTCGCATACCCACTTTCGCTTGATGGACAATTCTTTTCGCGAACGGCAATTGCTGGAGGTCGCGTGACGGCAAACGAAGCTCCATGATGAAATGTTTCAGCGCAATCATCGCCGGATTGCACACTCTCACTCGATGATGAATCTGACGAACATGCGCCGCGATCCTCTCATCAAGAAGCGAAATGGTTATCGGTATTTCCAGTTCAAACGACAAAACCGCGAGCAGTAGATGCAAGTTTGTCCGATCATTATCATCAATGATAAAAACCGCTAAAACTCTCTTGATATTATTTTCCTCCAGCACCTCTCTGGCATAATCCAAACTGGTCTCATCCACCGGAGTATCTTCTTGTTCGCGGAATTTACTGACCGGCACTCGATATGTTTTGTAACCCGCCTTGTTCAACTTTTTGACCGCTTGATTGGCCAAATGTCCGCTACCGAGAATTAAAACCGTGCTCTCCATGTTTACCTCCCTTGATAGGTACTAAAGTGACCATTTCTATTGACAAAGAACAGATTTGATTCGTTAGTTTACACGACTTTTTTACTTCTGTCAAGACCACATTATAAAAAGCAAGAAAAACGCTGATTTATGAAATCAGCGCTTTTGTGCAATTAATAAATGGTGCGCTCGGCACCGGCGTGGTAAATTCTTTGAACCACCGAAGTGGGAATCAAATACTGATCCTTATCGCTATTGCCAAGAACCAATAAACAGCTGTCATCATCTTCATGTATTTGCAAGAGCAGTCTGCATCTGCCCAAGACAACGTTCAACCGACTGCGGTTTTGACTCTGATCGATTTGTTCTACCTGCCCAAGTCCGAGTTCAACGATCGCAGTACCTGGATTGAAGAAAAACGGACTAACCGATTCAAGTTGCAACCACCAGGCAATCAATGCTTCGTGATTACCACAGAACAGAAAACGCCAATAGCGATAACCGTATTCTTCATCAATCAGAACTTCTGTTCTGTTGCGCGGCACATCCGGCAATCCGACTTTTCGTTCTTTTTTTGAGAACTTCATGGTCTCTCCTTTTTGTTTATTGTTTTTGTTCGCTTGAATTTTGAAAACAACTTCAACGCTCAAGTAGTAGCGCAATCAAGTTTGATTGCGCGGTTGTAAAAATTAATAATGACCCCAGTAACCCTTCCAGTCGGAAACTTCTGTTATCCTCACATCAGTCGTTTCACGGCCATTTTCATCACAATCGCCCGGACCGATGTACAATCCATAACGTTTCCCATCTTTCATGCCCATGTAGAAATCGTGCGTAGCGTTACGGCCAACTTGAAAAAACGCAATACCACCTTTCATTGTCGGCGAAAGCTCTTTGTCTATATAAATTTCTAGAACATGATGAAGCGCAAGATATGCCAAATGACAGGCAATCATTTCTTCGGCCGCCGGATCGCCGCGATATTCGGGCATACTTGAGACCAATTCTCCCGCTCTACTTTCCGCTAACCAATGAATCCGTGTTTCATCCATTGATTTCTCCTTCTTGTTTAGTTGTTATTGAACGAATTTTCCCCAACAATTATTTCAATTTTTTTAAAATAATAGTTGGAAGGGAAACTTTTGAAGTTTCCCGATAGGTGGATTGATAGCAGATGAAAGAGACGAGAATCAGTTCTCGAAAACAGTCCAAAGAGAAAAGTCGAATTTCGCCCCGGCGATCTCCGCCTCCGTGTACTCATGCCGATTTTCAAGACGAGGAAGACCGCTCACTCCCATGACGAGCAGACGATCATAGTATCCGAGTTTCACGACCGGCGCCTTCTCTGGAATTGCCACTTCGATTCCGAATCGCGACTTCATCGCGTCAATCGAGGCCTGGTGGCTCGGGTTGAGGCAAAGTTCGACGCCCTCCCCGACGATCCACTTCGCTCCCTCCGGCGACAGCTCTTCCTTCATGATTCTACAGTCGACAGGAAACATCGACGGCGCTACTCCGAAACCAAAGAACGTCTTCATCTGATCCTCCTATAAATTTTGTTTACGAACATTCGTACCCCGACCATCACTTCAATTTATTAAAATGATAGTTGGAGAGGGAAACTTTCTGAAGTTTCCCAAAAGGCGAGACAAGCATCAACGACGCTTGCCGGAACCGATGGGCGCGAGTAGCATGTTTGGCGGAAATTCGTGTCCGCCGGCACGCCGAGCCTGGGTACGAAGCGTATTGAAGTCGCCTCGCTTGATCCCAAGCATAGAAAGAGCCTGATCAAAGAACTGATCAGGACAACGAGTGCCCTCCCAGACTCGGAAGAACACGGATCGCGCTTCAGCACCGCTCATGGTATCCTCCTCAAGTTGTTAAACAATTAACCCCGCCGAAAAAATCAATCCATTAATTTCTTCGGTGGGCGCACGAGTTTGAGAACTCGTGCAAAAGAATGAAGCTAATGCTTCGTGGGAAATTGCGTTTTGAGTGCCGCGATCAGCTCACTGGCTGATGCTTTGGGCATCACGTTGAACGCGAGCTCAACCAGAGTGACACGAACTTCGGTCGGAAGAGAATAAAAGTTCGGAATCTGACAGATGGAACACGCGCACCCGGACGTCTTCATGGTCGCTCCTTTTTGTTGTTTTCGTTCACAAGACCACGACCCATCTCCCAAAAATTATTTAGGAAATGAGGCATGTCTCATGATCTCTTACGTTTAGAACCCCGATAGTAAATAAATAATACAGGTTAAACGATAGAGAAAAATCTTTAGTCCGGAGGCAAGGATATCTGCTAAAAAGCTTTAGTCCTTATCTCTAGAATCAGCACGAGGCTGATAATTTGAATTGAGTTGTTCTGAACTCAATATACAATGATAGCAAAATATGAAATAGTTGTCAATATACTACGTCAATCATTTTTTTGTATATTTATTTATACTCTAAATTTAGAGACAATACAGTCATCCAATTTGTGTTCGTTATTATCAACAAAAAAACGTCTAGCTTCAATTTGTAACCTTCAAAAAGAAAAGCTCCAGTTCATGTTAGAACTGGAGCTTTATATATCGTCAACCTGACTTTACGGCGTCAGGTTTCTGCCGGATTCGGAAGCACGGGCTTTCGAGTAATGGATTTAGTTTCCACCTGAAATTCCTTAAACTCATAGCCCTTGGCGCGATATACTTCCTGAAGAAAGTATTCAACCTCGCGGCCAAAGGAAGGAGCAAGGATCTCCTCCGCTGATTTCTTTGCCAGGAACTTGTCAGCGGCCGGAAGTATCTCTTCCACGCCAATATTTCCCTCAAGGTAGGACTCGGTTTCCTTACCTGAGTCAATCCTTGCTTTGATCATGGAGAGCGAGTTGTCCGTCAGCTCATTCACTTTCAGCGAATACATTATTGTATATACGTATTTCTCTTTTTCAACCGTGAGCTTCACTGCACTACGAAACTGCGTACCTGCCCAAACAAGGTGGTATCGTCCATTATTCGGCACGTACTCCACGGCCGACATCTGTGAATACGATTTTGTTTCAGTGTCGTACACGCGAATGTCACAGAAAACAGCGAACCTGACGTTGATGAGCAGGAACACGAATACCACGACTGCTGCCAGCCAGCCAAACTTGTAGGTTCCTTTATTTGTAAGTCTTTTGTTCCAGTCTTCAGTACGATCGCAAATCTTCCCATCTATTACAATCCGCAAAATAATAAATATGATCGTAAACATGAGTTGCCATGCGCTAAGGTATACCATGCCCGCGTAGATTGCGTAAATTATCGCCACGAAACAGGTGAACCAGAACACTACGTCCCAGAAACTTTCTCCTTTCTCTATCGCGCGAAGATGCAACGCACCGAACGACTTGACGATGTTCTTGATCTTTTCCACGTTCCTTCTCCTTTTCAGTTGTTGTTTAGAAAACAAGGACGAACAAACAAGATGTACATCATGACTGCTTCAACCGCAAAGAATGTAATCGGCTGGCTGGCATCTGCCAGCGTCCATTGCGGAACTGCGATGAGCGCGCAAACGCACGAGATTGTGAAGATCACCCACGCCAACTTGTTCTCGCGGCCAGGATCTTTCCACGCTGACACGTATGTCGGAATTGATCCGAGAAATACTACGCTGAGGCTGATGATGACGCCCAAGATCGGACTGTCAAACACATTCCAAAACACAATACCCACAACAGCTCCAGAAAGACAGAGCTTATCGAGCAATGTCCAGCCCGGAGTTCCGTATTTCAAAGCGAAAACAACAACGATCCAGGCCCCGGCAACCGCGCCGAGAATTTGTCCATTGACTGTACCCTCGACATACATTCCGGAAATAGTAATCGTATCCAGGCTTGCCCAAATAATCCACGTCGCCTTGCTGGGCTCAATTTTTCCCGGCGTTCCCGCAGGCAAATGTCTATCCCGCAGAACTGCTAGAATATACAAAGAAAAAGCTACCAAATACAACAATCCGGCAATCGCAGAAAATACGGCTTGCATTGATACCTCCTTTTTCTTCTATTTTTAGTACTGTCAATGAACAAAAGTAACAAGTAATTATAGCATACTTCTAATAATAAGTCAATAGTATCCGCTAAAATTAGTACTAATATAGCAGAAAACAGACGAACAACTCGCCTGTTTTTCACTTATATAGCTTAATTTACTTTTCCAACGAAACCATCACCATTTCTTCGTTCACCTTTATTTCTTTCTCTCCATCCCCCTTTTCAACTCCTGTCAACAGCGTTGCCTGTTTCAATTTTTCAATCAATTCTTTATTGTTAAACAATTTCCCGAGCTCAACTCCTGTTGTTGAATAAATCAATTTAACTCGATCGTTTAACGTTAATCCAGCATCTCGACGACAACTGTTTATTTGTCTCGTCAACTCGCGGAGCAATCCTTCCAATTTTAATTCCTCGGAAATTTCAACGCCCAATCTCACTTTCATTTTTCCATCCTCCTTTATTATGTCACCCTGAGCAGTGTCGAAGGGCGCATTCCCTGTTAAATCTCCATCAATGATAACCTCCTTAACATTAACTTCGCTCGCGATAATATCCAAATATTTCAAACCAATCATTGTATTCAATGAGGCGACCGGCAACGGCTGGCGAACTTTTATACCCGCTTCATCTCGAAGCGCCAAAAGCAGTTCAACCGCTTTTCTTGTCGCGGCCATTTCCGTTAAAACTTTTTTCTCCACCGCGTCATCATCATAAAACGGCCAGTTTTCCAGATGAACCGAATTTTTATGGCCAATCGTTTGCCAAATATGTTCGGCCAAGAGCGGCATGAATGGCGCCATCACCAAAGATAATTTTTCCAACACAAAACGCAAAGTTTGTTCAGCCGCTAATCTTTCGTCTTTGCTTTCACTTTTGAAACGATCGCGGCTGCGGCGTAGATACCACGTTGACAATTCGTTTACAAAATCAGCAATCGGCTTGGCGGCGTTCGGCAAGTCATAATCATCAAGAGAATTAGTAGTTTCTTTTATTAATAAATTTAATTTGCTGATAATCCATTGATCTAAAACATTTTCCGAGTGAATCGTTTTTTTGTTTTCAATCGACGCGCTGTCAACAAACGTGGTATAAAAATTCAAAATATTTTGCGTTATTAAAATAACTTTTTTGTAAACTTCATCCACTCCTTTTTCCGAGAAACACAAATCTTCGGCCTTCATCACCGGCGAAGTCGCCAAATAATAACGCAAAGCATCAGCGCCGTATTTATTTATCAAAACCATCGGGTCGGGATAATTATTTTTGCGCTTGGACATTTTTTGTCCATCCTCGGCTAGCACAATGCCATTGGCGATAACATTTTTGTACGCCGGTTTGCCGAATAACGCGGTGCTCAAAACATGCAAGACGTAAAACCACGCGCGCGTCTGATCCACTCCCTCGGCAATAAACTCCGCCGGAAAATTTTCTTCAAATTTTTCCTGATTGGCAAAAGGATAATGCATCTGGCCGTACGGCATTGAGCCCGACTCGAACCAGCAGTCGAGCACATCGGTGAC
>JBBTXH010000010.1:0-3509 GCA_038062385.1 Patescibacteria group bacterium | reverse complement strand
AACAATAGAGCAATAGAACAACTGAACAATAAATCAAACAAACTTATTGGATAACAAAAAACCTTTTCGGCGAAAAAAAATTCCCGGAGTTTTGAACTCCGAGAATAATTTAATTAAAACGTGTAACCGACATTCAAACCCGGAACAAATGTCCACGCTTGAACATTCAATCCGCGGTAAGTGACAAAGCTTGGCGACACTGACCAATGTCCGAGATAGACCGTCGCGCCTGGCCCGAAACCAAGAAAGAACAACGCACTATTCCAGTCGCTTCCTTCTTGATCATGAACGAACGAGGTCATCACATCTAGGCCAAGCCAAGACGCGACAGGAACATCCACCATGAAAGTCGGCACAAAACCCCAGCGCTTGAATTCCGGCGACCACTCCACGCCGAATGATGCGATGAGCGACGCTGATCCTGCCGGAACAATCATTGATCCGGCAACATACGGATAAAGTCCAAGATGCGCCTCATCCTGAAGATTTATAACTTCAATCGCGCCAATATTGGCTCCGTATGAAATCGGCACACTGTTGTTATTTGCAAAAGAAATCGAAGATGCAAACATAGAACAGAGAACAATTACCAACAGAATTACCTTTTTCATTTTCGCTCCTTTCCTGCTACGCCATGCCGTCTGCGACCGCCTTGACCCAATCATCATGATGCGGAACTTCGATGCCATAGTCCATGACAAACACAATCTGCGTATTACCTTTAAACTGCAACCTCTTCCCTACTCGAAAATGTCCTTGCCTTTTTGGATGTTCTTTAATAACCCAACAACCGAATTCGCATTTCTGATATTCCTTAGCATCGCCGCCCTTAATTCTGAAGATACTATACAAAGGCAATCCGTCCAATGTCTCTGTTTTCTTTCGCGGTTTAGAAAGCTTAGCCATCACGCACCTCCTTTCTTTTTTTTTCTTGTCAAACAACGTTTTAATGAGTTTTTTTATATTAGCACAAAATAAATATTTTTGTCAATAGCCAATAATTTTAGAAAGAAAAATCTCCTCTGTGCGAGAACAGAGGAGATTGATGAAAGGGCAATGTTGTGGTGGCATTTTAGTTGGCCATCAAAATGCGACTGGCCTAACCGCTCTGACCCGTAAGGAACACTGCGCCCATGAAGATAGTTTTTTCTAAGCGAGGCCATGGGCTAGCCCACCACTCATTTTTATTCGGTACAGGCACCACCTTCAGAGCAATTACATTATATCTTATTGATATTTTTTGTCAAAAGAAGAGAGCAATGGAGCACTAAAGCATAGAAGCAATAAAACACTAAAGCAATAGAGCAATGACTTTAAGGTTAATCAGTAGAATCACGTAGGTATCAGCCTGCCCCTGAAGTATTTACTGCTTCGCAAAACTTCTGGGCAAGCCTGCACTTAATATGAAATAATTATAGTACGGGGTAAATCATGTATTACCTGCGCTTCGCCAAATCTATATCACTCGTTCATCACGTCCTCTTTCTTTTCTCTAATAAACCCGAACAAATCTTCAAAAACTTCAATCAATAATTTAAACGGCGCTTCAATAATCAAATCAAGAAAATAAGCGACAACATTTATTTTTGAAAATTTCCCGGACATCCAGCGACCCATGCTGACGAACGGCAAGGCGAAAAAATCAACGATTGAGCCGATTATGCTTTCGCGTCTATCAATCGCCAGCAAATCCTGAACCGGTTTTCTGATTCTAATGCCGAAGAAGCTGACCAAAGTTAAAAACAGAACAAAAATCAAACTGCTGACCACGTTGAATCCGAATTGATAAAGTCCCCAGAAAATTATCATCAATGAAAAAATAAAAGTCAGCGCGTAAATAAGATTGAATGAGAAGCGCATGACGCCTCCTCGGCCGAGCGGATATTTCAATTTGAAAATTTTTCCAGCTCCTTCCTTGAACGCGATTTCTTTGATCTCTTCAATAATCACGTTCGTATTTTCCTTTTTCGGCATGCGAATCAAAATTGCTACCAAAAACATCAAAACCGGCGGAAAACCAATATTGATCGCGGCAGTGAAATAATTGACCGCTCCTAGCAAATACCAGTCCATTGGAAATTCAATCGCCAAGGCCAAGATCATTTTCGTGAAAAAAACATAGATGATACTGCGCACCACGCCGCGGGATAGTTTGACGCGCACGCCCTTGTATCTCTTAGTAATCGCTTTTTTTATTTCAGCTTCCAGCAATTCCGGATCATCGAAAACCTGTTCAGCTTCTTTTTTATTATCTTCCAAAATATCCACCAACACCCAAAATATAATTGCTTTCTTTAATAATATTTTTAAAATACGTTTTTGCCATGAACTCTGAAGTTGAGCGTCAAAATTCGCTCGAATTTTATTTATATCAGAGGATAATTTGATAAACAATTTGGCATCAGGACTTTTCCAACTCGGGTAATATAAATTCAAAAGCAAAAATCTAAGCATGGCGTCATCCCACTTGTACAGCGCTTTGTGGCAAGCGAGATAAACCTGCAACTCTTTTTCCTTGTCTTCGAGATCATTAATCTCGATTCGAGGATTGTAAACCGAGAACATGGCGTTAATCAGCGCTTTTTCCTTGTGCGACGGAATCAAAGCGTTTTCAATTTCCACGGCCGTCATTTCCAAAAGCCAACGATACGTCTTGCGATCAACGCGGCCATCGGTTTCTTTTATTTTCGTAATCAATTTATTGTACTTCTGAACGATCGCATCCACCACGTCAACCATTTTGAGTGGTACATCTTTTGTCAGATAGCCGGCGCGCATGAGCTCCATGATCAAATGGCGCGTCATGTTCTCGTGATGGTATTTTTCCAATAAATAGTTTTCCAAGATAACTTTTTCAAACAGCAATTTCCGTTTTAAAATTCGATAAATGGCATTCTTGCGCACCAAATGTTCTTCTTGATAATCAACGGCGTTGCGAATTTTTTCATAAACAAAAGCCGCTTTGCCAACCACGCTATTGACCTTCAATTTTTCGCCAGAATCATCTTCAACCAAAGGTTCATGAAAACTTTTGATTATTTTTGATATTACCTTAGACATAAATACGGCTACAAATTACAAATCACTACAAATGTTACAAATAGACTTTGATGCATTCATAATGTACATAATTTAAAAATTGCGTCTGAATATTTAGAAAATTAAATTGTTTTTCTTTTTCTCTTTTCAACGATATAGTAAACAACAGCGCCTGGCAGACTAAAAAAAATCATTAATAAAACCCACATTACTTTATTTTCAGTTTGATTTTTTAAGGCATCAATTAGCATCCATACCCAGAAAACAAAGAATAGGACGCCGAGCGCGCCCATAACAACAAAAAGAATCCAAATCCAGTCTGGCATTTGATCACAAGGAATTTCTTTTCCGTTTAACGTGCAAGTAGCGGCTAAGGCAGATCGCGCGTTCATGAATGCAAACGCTAATACTATTAATACTTTTTTAAAAAAATTAATGGATTATTTGCTGGCAGTTCATTAACGGTTGGC
>JBBTXH010000009.1:0-10193 GCA_038062385.1 Patescibacteria group bacterium | reverse complement strand
TAATACCTCTTCTTTTACTCCAAAAGGTAACCCTAATTGCTGCAATTGTAACATTAAACAACAAATTTTAATTCAAAAACCCTGCTCTTATGAAAAGCAGGGTTGATTTTTTTACTGATTTGCCAAATGGTCGTTATCAATAGCACGTAGCACACCGGCCATTGCTTGATGCACCGGCGTAAAGGGGCCGCCGGATTCAATCACTCCGACGAGAGTATTGGCAATCCCGACCGTAGTATTGATGAGCGTGGCTCCACCGGCCTGCGCCAAAAACTTCTCTTTGACTGACGATGACAAGGTGAGCCCGCCGCCCTCGTGAGGAGCGAGCAAACGAGATTGCTTCAGCAGTTCGCGAAGTATCCGATGCGGGGTGAAACCCTCCGGCAATTCTTCTTGATGAAGTTCGTGAGCCGAAGCGTTAACGCCGCCCAACCAGGAAATCGCGTGCGTGAGAGCTTCATCAGTTTCAATCATTTTCTCTTCATTTTTTCCAGTCACGCTCGGCAGCGCCATCTGAAGCAACCGGCCGAGAGAGCGCGAAAGAAACGGACGAATGCCGCATTTTGCGCACTTTGCCGAATCAATGCTGAACGCGCACATATTGATCGTCACTTTTGTTCCGCAAGCAGGACAAACTCGTTCAAAATACATCCGATCAAAATCCCAGGCTTCAATATTCGGAATAATATCTTTTCCAAACAAACGGGTAACATCGCCCGGCGAAACGTCCTGCAACAAACTCCAAGGATCAAAGCGACCCATGGCAATCGGTTCTTCTCCGTCGCGATCTTCAGAGATTTCCCAGCGAATCGGCGTCATGTAATATCCGGCCACGCCATTGCCGATCAACATTCTGGCCGCGGCCAAATCTTCTCCTTCAATCACTCCGATCATCCGGTCAGACTTCGGCCGCTTGAAATTCCAAACATAGTGAATGGAATATTTTCCAATAGCGTTTCCACCAACAATGATCGGCCTTAAATAGTACCGCCTGAAATACGGCTGCGCTTCAGGCGCGTGCTTCATGCGGAATTGAACATTTGCTTGATCCACGCTGGTCGCTCCACTATCCAAAATAAGCGCCTCATGATCAAGGTTTTCTCCTTCAAGCGGCCTCATCTTGATTGGCAATTGCGGCAAACGCACTTGATCCATTCTAATTAGTTGTCCTTCCATTTTCCCTCTCCTTTCCTTGTTGCCAGACAATGTCCAAGAGCTTCTCAAGGTAAACGGCAAAGAACTCCATTGCTTTTAGTATTTCGGCGGTTCTTTTTTTAGTTTTGTCAAAACTCATGGCATGATAATCTTCCGCGCTGGTCAATAAAAACCAATTTTCCAAATCTTTCACGGCCTCCACGGATTTGATAAAATCATTTTTCATTTCATTCACGCTCCTCAATCGCCAAGCACGAAATTCATCTGCCTTTATTTCCGGAAAAGGCGGCGGGAGCGAATTATCGGCTTTGATCTCCGCTGTTTCATGTTCATATGATCCGATCAAAGTATCACGGAAAACCTTCCCCAAAATATCATTATTGATTTTTGGAAAAATACTGCGCTGAAAACACTTCATCAATTGTCCCAATGACATGTTTTTGAATTCTTTCAAAGATGTTTGTGCCGGTGATCCAGAAAAAAGGTTTTTCATGAACCAACAAATAACGGCCGTGGCCGCGACGTCAATGAAAAAAACTTCCGTCGGTTGGCTGCTCCCCAAAGGAAAACGCCCCTCATCATCAGCGGATGACAATCGAAAGAGCTCTTCTACTATTGACTCATTTCTGGTACTTTCTATCAGCTCGTCGCGAGAAAACGAACAATTCTCGCATTGCATAAATTCCGGCACGAACATTAAAACATCGCGAAAAGAAAACTTCTTGCAACGAGGACACATGTGAGTGAGAAACAAAGCGTCAAAATCCCAGCTTTTGAGATTAGTATCCAGACTCACGATATTTCTTTCAATCAAGTTTCTCAGTTTGGCTCTGTCTCCGGTGCAGAGGTCAATAAAATCAAAACGACCCGTGGCCTCGAGTTCAATACACTCAAAATCTCGATATATTTCCCAACGCACTCCGGTCAACAATTTGCCCCGATTGACATTGGCAATCGCCAGACGCATGACATCAATGTCCGGTTCGCCGCGAAATATGGCAATAATTTTGTCTTCTTTCTTTGAGGTTCTGCCGAAATTCAACACTTGTCTGAGTCTCGTAGATCCCCAATGCGAATCATACCAATAAACCTTGCGATAGCCGCACCACTCTGCTCGAAAAACGTAACGGAATTTCTGCAAAATGGTCGGCTCTTCTTTCTGATTCAAAATTGTCAATGAGCCGTCTTGTCCAACTGAAATCAGCTCCGTACCAACGCTCATTCCCCACCTCCTTGTCTCTTTCAGTGTAACTTATAACACTAGCAACTCGCAATACTTTTGTCAAGTCTTCGTAATCTTTACAAATTAACTAAAATGATTTACAATTTCGCCGTTAGTAATTCAATTTGCGCGGGTGACTAGCTCAGCTGGTTAGAGCGCTGCGTTCACATCGCAGAGGTCACAGGTTCGAGTCCTGTGTCACCCACCAGCCTTCGCTAAGGCTTCGGCTGGCGGGCCAGCCATAACTTTTAGCGAAAGTTGACGGGTCGGTCATAACTTTCTGCGAAGGTTAGCAGGCTAAAATTAAAAAAAATAAAATAATTGTAAATTAAAAAGATACTAAATAAAAAACGTTTATACGTTTTTTTTATTTTTAAAAATTATTTTCCTAAAAAAATTATTTTTATTTTTAAAAAAGTTATCCCCAGTTGGTTGACAAAACATTGTTTATATTTTGAAAAAGGACTATAATTGAATTAGAGAAAACAAAACTAAATAAAAATAAAATGAATTAATCTTTTTTAAATTTGATCATTGATCACATTTAAAAAGATTTTCAAAAAAATTTTATGGCAAAAAAGAAAAAGGCCAAAAAAGCCAAAAAGAGAAAGGCTGCTCCAAAGAAGAGAAAGAAAGCTGCGAAAAAGAAGAAAAGATAATAGCCCTATAACAAAAACCCCGCTTCGGCGGAGTTTTTGTTTTGTTTCTTATAATTTAAAATAATTTGTTTTGCGCCGGTAATAACTTTTTAATTTTCTGTTCATTAAAAATTTTAATCACACCGAATTCTCCATCGTAGCCGGGTCGCGCCTCCACCCTTCCGGCGCGAACACGCTCAATCGCTTCGGCTACCAACTCATTTGAAATCGCGCTGATCTCATCGCGCGACAAGTCCAATAAAATTTCAAATTCGGTTTTCCGTTCAGTCATTTTTTCATACCACTCGCCAACCAACTTCGCGTTTTTATTTTTTTGCAAACATTCGGCAATGATTTCGCGAAGCGGAACTAGGTTTTTATAAGGAATCGCGTTTCTTGGTTCAACGCCGAGCTCACGATCAGCGAGTTGCTGAACTCGATGATCAACGCCCAAAACCAATTCTTTTTTGCAAACCGGACAAATATTTTTTATTTTTTTGCTTTCTGACGGCGAACAAACAAATTTGCAGTCACGATGTCCGTCAAAATGATATTTTCCTTCCTGCGGAAAAAACTCAATTGTGTATAAAAATTTTTTCCGGTCTTTGTTTTTTATAATTTGATAAATCTCATCGTACGTAACTTTTTCCAAATTGAAAACATTTGCTTCGCGACCCAAGTTCTGCGGACTGTGCGCGTCGGAATTTGAAATCAAGGTTATTTTATCCAACGCGGACAAACGCCAATTCATCGCCGGATCAGACGACAAACCGGTTTCAATCGCGTAAATGTTCGGCGTCAACTCTTCAAAACATTCTTCCATTGAATCATAACCTGACTTTGAACCGAAAATCGCGAACCACGGCGTCCAGGCGTGCGCTGGAATAACCAAAGTTTTTTCATTGGCCTCAAAACAAATCTGCGCCAACTGTTTTGCCGATAATCCGATGATCGGCCGACCATCTGAACGCAAATTGCATTTCCTTTTTTCCAAAGCCGCGTTAATTTTATCAACCGTAGCGAAATCAGGAGCTAAAATCAGAAGATGCAATCTCCGCGTTTTTTCTTTGTCTTTGTAAATGCAACTGATTTCTCCGCTTAAAATAAATTTTGTTTGCGGTGTTGCTTTATTGCTTATATGTTTTATTGCTTCTTTGCCGTTATTCAATACAAGCAGTCCACTCCCATCTTCCTCTAACTTTTCTTTTAACTCTTTTAAATACAAAGGATGCGTAAAATCTCCAGTCGCGATTAAATCAATTCCTTTCCTCTTCGCCCAATAATCCAAAGAAGCCACTTCCATTTGCGGCGAAGTGGCGCGGGAATATTTGGAATGAATGTGCAAATCAGCGATCACACGCATATTTTCACGCTTTAACCATTTTTTGTTTTAATAAATCCTCCACCAACTTCAACTGTTCAACTGTATTAACACCAAGACATTCAATCGGATGAATTTTCAGAGAATTAATCAGTCTGCCCTGCTGGACGGCCATTTCCACCAAATCCGTTAAATAATATTCTTGCTGTTGATTATTATTATTGCTGATTAAATCAATGTTTTTCCAGAGCCATTCGCTGTTGAAACAATAATAGCCGGGATTCAACTCTATAATGTTTTTTTCTTCATCAGAACAATCCTTCAGCTCACGAATAGCGGAAATTGAATTATTGCCATTGCGGAGTATTCTCCCGAAACCGTAAAATCCCTGACGCCAATCATTAAAATTTTCCACTTCGGTTGTCATCATAGTGATCATTGACCCCTCCGCTCCATGAATGTCAAATAAATTGTTAATTGTTTTTGGTGAAATTAACGGAGTATCGCCGTACAAGACTAAAACATCGCCATTTCGCTCTCGCAAAATTTCACTCGCGCACGAAACCGCGTGTCCGGTGCCAAATTGGTTTTGTTGCCAGACCAGTTCCGCGCGCTCGCCAACTTGATCTCGAACTTTATTTCCCTGGAAACCAATAATCACCACCGGCTTGACGGCCAGACCTGTTTTCTCAACCGAATCTAAAACATAATCAATCATCGGTCGACCCAAAACCTCCTGCAAAACTTTCGGGCCGTCGCAGTTCATGCGCGTGCCTTTACCGGCGGCTAAGATGATTATTTGGCGAGACATATTACGATAGGATTATTAGGATAGGTAGGATGAGTAGGATTAGTAAGATTTGCGAAAAATTACAAACATAAAATTAACTACAGTTTAACACTGCCGCAATTTTTTTTCAAACAAAAAAGAGGCAAGGTCCTGGCGATGACCCCGCACAACTCGCTCGGCTCGTATGCGGGGCGAGACGTGGGAGTTCCACATCAATAGCGTCTGCTGTTTTTTTTCAAACAAAAAAGAGGCAAGGTCCTGGCGATGACCTACTTTCCCACTGTGTAGTATCATCGGCGCGGCAGGGCTTAACTTCTGTGTTCGGTATGGGAACAGGTGTGACCCCTGCGCTTGAATCACCAGGACTTTGCCTCTTTTTAAATTGGTAACTAATAACACTTTTCCTTCTTTGAAAATTCGCAAAGGAATCTTTTTGGTTCAGCAAAAACTGAGCCAAATAATATTAACATTATAGTGGCTATACAATCGACCTATTAGTACGGCTCGGCTGAACGCGTTACCGCGCTTACACCTACCGCCTATCAACCTCGTAGACTTCGAGGGGTCTAAATGAAATCTAATCTTGAAGATAGCTTCACGCTTAGATGCTTTCAGCGTTTATCTACACCGAACTTAGCTACCCAGCAATGCCCTTGGTAGAACAACTGGTGCACTAGAGGTTCGTCCTTCCCGGTCCTCTCGTACTAGGGAAGAGCCTTCTCAAATTTCTGCGCCCACAGTGGATAGGAGACCAAACTGTCTCACGCGTGTAATTCCATTATTACTAATGGCACGGACTATATCTTCATCCTCTCCTTGGGAAACAACCAAGGAGTAGGAGCCTACGTATTATTATCCGCGTATCGCGGACAATCCCGGTTTAATACTTGTTTAAAACCGAAGTCTCTACGGGGAAAAGTTTATGTTCTGAAAAATAATCATGCACAGATTGATATGTCTGCTTTCGCTTTTTTGAATAAGTGAATAAAGCGGTTTCATCCACCAATTTACTTAATTTCAATAAGCTATCTGCATTCATTTTTTTCGGCAACTGATCAATAAGATCAATCACCTTTTGTGCAAGTTCAGACTTCAAGCGAAGAAATGGTAGCAGAAAAACCAATGTTTCCCTAACTTCTGCGGAACCAACTATGGTGTATTCGGCCATACCGTCATTTCGTTCACGGATATAACCATACTGCAACATAGATTTAAGCCAAGTAAGAATTTCTTGATTCTTCAACTTTTGATAAAACACAATACTGACTCTGATTTGAAATCCAAGTAAGTAATCCTTGTGCTTTACAAGCTGTGCCATAACACAGCCATCACCATCAAGAAATCCTGCAATATATGCTTTTTCTTCGTTATTCACAAACAAATCTTCCCTCGGTATTGCCCTCTAGACGTTTGGTAAAATCTAGTTCGGGTTTCACCGATATTAGTAAGATTAACATAGCACATTTCTGTGCTAAGACGCAATGTAATTTACGTTTTGAACCCAGCTCGCGTACCGCTTTAATTGGCGAACAGCCAAACCCTTGGGAGCTTCTCCACCCCCAGGATGCGATGAGCCGACATCGTATGTAATTCCATTATTACTAACAATCCTTCGCATAAAGCTAGGACTGTCCTCCGAAGCTCAGAAAAGAGCGCAGGAGGATGGCATGGACTATATCTTCATCCCGTTAAAATCAAAACGGGCGCTGGCGTATTATAGCTCTTAACTAATGAGCTATCTGTTTTCTTTTGTGCCGGCAAAAGAGAAACAAGTCTCTACGGGGTCATAACTCAATTTTATAGCGCATTTCCGGAATAATATATTTTTCTATCAAATCTTTCAATCTTGGCAGACTGGATTTGATAAATCTTATTCGATTATAAGACTTGTCTTTATTCAAACTGGCCTTTAAGCCAAGTTCATTTAAAGAAAAAATTATTTTCCGTTGCGACTCGTTATTAAATTGTTGTGTGTTCAGGTAAATATCCGACGGCCGACATTTACTGCCGTCATCCATAAACCACACTGCCAAAATTAGCGGATCAAGTTGCAAATTGTCCGGAATCGTTTTTACTCTATTTCTATAAAAACTATGCATTAATTCCGTTAATTCAGGATGCTGTTTGGTATAAAACCGATAAGCAATCCTATTTGCAACGCCTTTCCTCGATTTCGGCCGGCTTTTCACAATGCTTTTCAATTGATCATATTTCCAATCAACGTATTCTTTTTGTTTAATGGAATGATTAATCTCCAAAAAAGCATCTCTTCTTCCTTTAATAACGCGCAAGTAACCATCGCCCAAAATCGAGCCGATGATTATTGATCTTTGCGTTTGAGTTAGACTTCCCACGGTATTGTCCATAATTTTATTATAAGCTAGATAAATTATGGAGTCCACCGTTATAAGCCAATTTTTTTCACTCGATTGCTCGAGATGGCACCCCGATATGTTAAGGTGCCGAACCTGGTCGTCGATGTGAACTCTTGGACCAGACTAGCCTGTTATCCCCGGAGTAGCTTTTGTCCGTTGAGCTTCCGCCGTCCTATTTCGTACGGTCGGATCACTAACTTCTGCTTTCGCAACTGCTCCTCTTGTAGGAGTTGCAGTAAAGCTGGCTTATGCGTTTGCACTTTCATCCCGATTTCCATCCGGGACAAGCCAACCTTTGTAAACGCCTCCGTTACATTTTGGGCAAATATTGTTAACCTAATTTGTATTGCATTGACGGCAAAACGTATTTTCCAATCGTTTGCCGCAACTTTACTGCTTCACCGGCTAAAATATAAATTTGGAATCCTTCTTTTTGTTTTCGCAAACTTGTTCGAATGCGAAAATTTTTATCGAGCGCTCGCTGTAGCAGTTCCAAGCTGACAGCATCAAACGAATGAGTGTTCAATATTTTTTCTTGACATTCTTTTGATTTGATCGAGCCATCGTCCATGAACCAAATCGCCAAAGCGAGAGGTGTCAACCAGTGGCTGATCAATTTAGGAACGATCTTCTTCTTGCCCTGATAAAACTGCTGCGCATAAAAACGGAATGAACCGCTGTAATGCGTATTGAACCAATATTTTTTGTATTCTGTGCCATTGATTGTTTGCAGTTTAATCTTTGGTTCTGCGCTGGCCAATGATTTCAATTCTCGATAGAGCCAATCAACATACTGGCGTTGATTGAATGAATGTTCAATTTTCAGCCGATATGTTTTTCCATTGGCTGTCTCGAGATGGCCATCGCCAAGAAGTTTTCCAATTATTATTTGTTTTTGCCGGGACGAAATTTTTAATTTTCCATTCATAAATTTTAGGTCCGACGATCTTTAAATCGTCAGTCTCTATGTCGCCATAAAGGTCAGACTATATCATTCCCCAAAACGGGGACCTGGCGTATAGTCGTTGAGGGTCCTATCAATAAATCAAGGTTCCCTGCTGATTGTCCGCTTCATTCCAATATTTTCACCTTGCGGTAATTGGAAATACATTGCGGGTGTTCCAGCATACAGCCAAGTTAATTTTCCGCCAAGACGCGCTAACGCAGTCAAAGCGGATCAGTTTAGTGATACTGATATTTTGTTTTATCTGCGACGGTCATCCGATATATTTCTATATCAGTGCCCCACAAATCACGGAGTGATTTTTTAAGGCAACCGCCCCAGTTAAACTACCCACCAGATACTGTCTTCTGCCCGGATTACGGGCGAGAATTAGAATTAAAAACATACAAGGGTGGTATCTCACTGTTGTCCGCCTTGCGGCGAACTCCCACCTATGCTGAACATGCAAATTCCTAACTCAATATCAAGCTATAGTAAAGCTTCACGGGGTCTTTTCGTCCAACTATGGGTAATGAGCATCTTTACTCATCTTGCAATTTCGCCGAGTACCTTGTTGAGACAGTCTCCAAATCGTTACGCCATTCGTGCAGGTCGGAACTCACCCGACAAGGAATTTCGCTACCTTAGGACCGTTATAGTTACGGCCGGCGTTCATCCGCGCTTCGGATCAGGGCTCGCACCCCTCACCTTAACGTTCGGACACTGGCCAGGCGTCAGCCCCTATACATCGCCTTACGGCTTAGCAGAGACCTGTGTTTTTGATAAACAGTCGCTTGGAGTTTTTTATTGAATCCCATGCCCCGCTGGGGAAATTCAAAATTCCAAATCCAAAATCCAATTTCTTTATTTTTTCGCCGCAAGCGATAAAAATCATTTTGAATTTTGAGTTTTGGGTTTTGAATTTCCCGTGCGAAGCACGGGAAGGCCTTATCCCGAAGTTACGGCCAACTGTATTGCCGAGTTCCTTAACAAGGTTTATCTCGTCCGCCTTAGGATACTCTCCTCACCTACCTGTGTCGGTTTACGGTACGAATACTATTAACTTAACCCTAGAGACTTTTCTCGGTGATCTAATATACCAAATCGAAACGGCCAAAGCCGCTCCTCTTCGCGTTAATCTCACATGATGCCCCGGATTTACCAAGGGCTAGCAAGAAAAACGTAAACGATCATAACCAAATATCGCTTGATTTTTTAAACCACGTCCTCCCATCGGAAATTAATAGTAGTGCAGGAATATTAACCTGCTCTTCCATCGGTTACGCCTTTCGGCCTCGCCTTAGGATCGACTAACCCTGGGATGACGGTCATTGCCCAGGAAACCTTAGGTTTACGGCGTCCAGGATTCTCACCTGAATTTTTGCTACTCATGCCAACATTCTCCCTTCTGTGCACTCCACCGCTTCTCGCGAATACGACTTCAATGCGCACAGAATGTTCTCCTACCAACCAGCGCTACACGCTGGAAATTCAAAATTCGAAATCCAAAATCCAAAACAAATTCAAAATCCAAAATTCAAAATCTAAAACATGGCTGAAAATGTTTTGAATCTTTAATTCTTGAAATTTGTATTTACTTTGAGTTTTGTGCTTCGTGCTTTGAATTTCCAGTGCATAGCACTGGTTTCGCATTTTCGGTACTATGTTTAGCCCCGTTACATTTTTAGCGCAAGACAACTTGACCAGTGAGCTATTACGCTTTCTTTAAAGGATGGCTGCTTCTAAGCC
>JBBTXH010000008.1:0-7239 GCA_038062385.1 Patescibacteria group bacterium | reverse complement strand
GGACCGGATATTTTTTCCATTCACAATACTTGGATGGAACGTTATAAAACAAAGCTGATGCCATTGCCGTCCAGCACGACGTTACCCGTGAAATATATTACCGGCACTGTGAAGAAAGAAGAAATTGTTGAACTCCAAACGAAAAACTCTTTGACTCCAAGCGCGGTGCGCAAGAATTTCCTTGATGTGGTGGCAACTGATGTGGTCATGAAAGATGACATTAATGCGAAAACTCCAGCTGAAGCGGTCGAAAAAGTCTGGGGATTACCCATGAACATGGACACTTTGGTCATGTATTACAATAAAGATTTGTTGAACAATTCCGGCGTCATTGAACCGGCCAAGAGCTGGGCTGATTTTCAAGAGCAAGTGAAAAAGATTACCAAAATTGACAAGGATAGCGGACAAATATTGATCAGCGGCACCAGCCTCGGAACTGCTGGAAACGTGGATCGTAGTTTTGATATTTTGTCATTGCTCATGATGCAAAATTTAACGCCCATGATCGTGGACGGCCAAGCAATGTTTAGTGCAAAACCAAAAGGAATGGCGCAAGAAGCGATTGCTCCGGGCATTGGCGCCTTGGAATATTATGTTCAATTTTCTTCGCCGCTTTATGAGGGATATTCATGGAATGACAAAATGCCGAATTCCCTAGAGGCGTTTATGAAGGGACAAGTCGGTTATTTCTTCGGTTATACTTATCATCGCGACGAGATCAAAGCCAAAGCGCCTAAACTTAATTTGGGTATCGCGCCTGTACCGCAAGTCGGCGAAGGTCAGAGAGTGAATTATGCCAATTATTGGGTGGAGGGAGTTTCCAATAAAACAAAAATCAAGAATTACGCGTGGGATTTCGCGCAGTTTGTTAGCGATGAAAAAAACGTGGTGAAATATTTGGAAAAAAATAAAAAGCCCACTGCTTTGAAATCAACGAAATTGATCAATGCGCAACTTCTTGATGAAGAATTGGCCGCGCCGGTTGAACAGCTTTTGACCGCCAAGAGCTGGTATCATGGAGAGAGCCCGAATGCAGCTGAAACTATTTTCGCTGAGATGATTAATAGCGTTGTTAATTCCAGTCTACAGCCGCAACAGGCGATCAATCAGGCGGTGGAGAAGATAAATTTTTCACTGAACAAGAAGTTATAGGGCTACAAATTACAAATCGTACAAATGTTACAAATTACAAATCTTTCAATATTCAGGCTTACTTAACCTACATCCTACCGCCCTACATCCTACCGACCTACAAACCTACAACCTATAAATTTATGAAATACCTAATTACGATTATCTGCTTAACGTTTTTCACAGTCGCGCCGGTTTTGGCTTTTCCAAGCTTGATACCGGAAGTATGTAAAGGAGAAGCTTTGGTGACAAAAGGGAATTGCGATTTGACGGCAGTGGAAACAACCGTGGCTAATGCTGCTAAAATAATTCTCGGCCTCAGCGGTTCGCTCGCTTTGCTGGCGTTTGTGGTTGGCGGATTTGTTTTTATTTTTGCCGGAGGTAAGCCTGATTTGGTAAAAAAAGGAACGGACATGTTAAAATATGCAGTTATGGGGCTGGCGATAATTTTGTTATCAGGTGCGGCCATGAAGTTACTTCTTGAGAAATTAACCAACACACCACAATAAGATTATGACTGAAAAAACAAGCAAGACAAGTAAAACAAGCAAGACAAGTAAAGTAATCATGGCGGTTGTTTTGTTATTGCTTGGAACAATAATTGTTTTTAATTTTGTTTACGCGGCAGGAGACCCGGAACAGGACAAGGCCGCGATAAAGAAGGCCATGAATAAAATTGATGAAATTTTGCCATCGGAAACTGTAAAAAACGCAAACGTTAATTCCTTGGTTGGCAACGCGCTAAGTGTAGGCATGGGGATAATCGGCTCAGTTTCTTTGATTGTCTTTCTTTACAGTGGTATAATGTGGATGACTTCCGGTGGCGACGCGACCAAAGTCGGTAAAGCGCAACAATCAATGATTTGGGGAGCCATCGGTCTGTTTGTTATTTTTATTAGTTACATCATAGTTAAATATCTGATTGAAGGGCTTAGTCTTTGGCAAGGTTAGTTTTGTTACTTTCTTTTTCCCTATTTCCTATTTCCTACTTCCTACAGCCCTACAGCCCTACAGCCCTACAGCCCTACAGCCCTACAACCCTACCGCCCTACAACCCTACCGCCCTACATCCTAATTAACATATTTAATAATTAAGATTAAAAACATGCTATTCGACATTGCAAAAGTTAAAAATGTTGTTCGCGTCGGATTTGTGGTGATGACCTTGGCGCTCGTTGTTTCACCGCTTCTTAGCGCGACCGTTGTTTCAGCTGCTGATGATCCGTTTGGGGTGGATATTGTCGGCGACGCGACCGCTCTTGGAGGCAAGGACACAGACTTGAGAGAAACTGTCGGCAACATCATCAAAGTTGCTTTGAGCTTTCTCGGCGTAATCGCGATCGTCATTGTGCTCATCGGCGGATTCAAGTACATGACCTCGGGCGGTGACGACACCAAGACAGCTGCTGCCAGAAATTATATTATCGCCGGCATCATCGGTCTCGCGATCGTGTTGTCAGCGTACGCGATTACCAGTTTTGTCATGGATAGACTTTTGGAAGCAACAAAAGGAGAATAAGATTTCAAGGGCAATGCGTTTGGCATTGCCCCTTCCTGCGAGTTAATGAATTTTTCGCTGATTCGCAAGTGGTATGAAATTTATTAAAACGATATTTTTAGTCGCAGTAATGATTTTAGTGAGCGGTTTTTTTAATCTGGCGCTGGCCGGAGATGATGATGCCGGGACTTTGGCCGGAGGATTGGACAAAGCCGCAAAACAGGGCGGGCTCATCGCCGAGGGACAAGAAACGCCAACTATTGCATTTGTTATCGGCAAATATGTGGAGATCGCCAGCGGATTGCTCGGTATTGCTTTCATGATAATTATAGTTTACGCCGGACTTTTGTGGATGTTCTCCGCCGGACAAACTGAAAATGTAGCCAAAGCCAGAGGTTGGATGGTGCATGGTGCGATCGGATTCGCCATTTGCATGATGGCCTATCTCGCGTCGCATTTCGCGATCACGCAGATTGGGGCGATTATTTGGCCTTAAAGTAGTTTATGAATATATTCAAAAAATCAATCGTAGTATTTACAATATTGTTGATCGCTGGAACAGCGTTTTTGAGTTTGAGTAGTTTAGCGAGTGCGGCTGACGCTCCGAAATCAGCGGCTGACAAAGCTTTGAGCGGACTGGAGGAGAGCGCTGTTGCGGCTGAACTTAACGTTGACACAACAAAAATAAATTTACCAACAGTGATTGGAAAAGCATTGAGCATTCTCATGTCTATTCTCGGATTGATCTTTTTGATAATCGTCGCTTACGGAGGCGTTAAATGGATGACTGCCAAAGGTGAATCTAAGGAAGTGGAAGACGCGCGCAGTATGATCATTCAAGGTGCGATCGGGCTGGCTGTGACGCTCGCCACATATTCCATCGCGTATTACGTAATTCAACAAGTCACGGAGGCAACCGGTGTTGGCGGCGTTTAATAAACAAATTATATAAGTATGAAATTTTTTCTTTATCAACATCATCGAGTTGTGAGAGCAATTGGGATTCTTGCTCTTTTATTGGTTTTGTCCGCGTATTTAATTCCTGCAAATCCCGTGTTTGCAGATAGCGCTTTACAAAATTTAGGCAAGGCCGGCGCGGGTATGGGAGCGACGTCAGATGGTGCAGGCGGTACGCCAAAGGCTGATTTTCCAACCATTATTGGTGGAGTTATTAAGGTTTTACTTGGAATATTGGGGGTGATTTTTCTAATTATTATTGTTTTCGCCGGAGTTAAATGGATGACAGCTCACGGAGAACCAAAAGACATAGAAACAGCGAAGGACAGTATTCGGCAAGCAATCATCGGTCTCGCGATTACTCTCTCCGCGTACGCGATTACGGATTTTGTGGTGAGGAGAATGATTTCCGCGACAACTGATTTAGACTACACAACAGAAATTAAAGAATAACAATAATAATAATTAATTAAACTTTTTTATGAAGAATATTGCGACAATGTTCGTGATGATGACGATGCTAGCGAGTCTTTTCGGAGCGTTTTTTGTGGCGATGCCATCAGTTCATGCCTTGACCTTTGCAGAGGACTCCCTTGATCAATTGGAGAGCGTCGGTACTGCCGCTACTTACGAGGCTACGGGTCAAAACACTTTGCCTCAGACTATTGGCAGAATTATCAAAATTGTGCTCGGTTTTCTCGGAATAGTACTTATTGTCATTGTCATTTATGCTGGATTTTTATGGATGACTGCCGGCGGAGAGTCAAAGGGTGTTGAAGCAGCTCAAACATTACTGAAAAATTCAATCATTGGACTTGCGATTATACTTTCAGCGTATGCTATCACTGATTTTGTCATCAAAAAGTTAATGGGAGCGGTTACCGGAGTGGAAATTCTTCCTTAACTAGTCCAAATTAAAAGGCTCCTCACCAAGCATGGTATTGAGGAGCCTTTATATTTTAAAGAGGACGGCCCTCTTTTTTATATCTTTTTTTTGAATTCTTCAACGAGATCAACCGGAGCCGGATCAAGTTTATATAAAAGAGCGAGATGATACGATGTCCATTGTCCGACCAGCAGAGTTGATAGCATTTTTGTGAAGGGCGTCTCGCCAATCATTGGAACAATTTCAATATCAATTTTATCACCCAGAATTTGTTTGAAAGTATCAATGCGTTTTTGAATACGCTCGTGATCAGACGGATCTTTTAGAATTATGATTTTGTAGTGAGCGACGAGATTTGTGTAACCGACCATTTCATTGTGATTCAACTCAGGAAAACAGTTCCAGAAGGATTGCGTCTTGGCGTTTTCATTGAAATTTATTTTCCAAACCATGGCTAAATATTTCCAAACGTTTGACGCGTAAACAATTGGAATTTTTCCTTTGATTGATTCAGCCAAAGATTTGCCTTGCTCCTCCAATTTTGAATTTAGAGCTGAACATGCTTCGACGTCCTTGGTTATTTCTTCAAGGTTGAGATTCAGCAAACCTGAATTACTGAATAGTTTGAGCATTGCGCCAATCATATATCCGTAAGACAAGCGCGGTTGGAGAGTATCAGGCACTTCGATCAGCAGATAACCTTTTTCTTCGGCAAACTGCTTCAGTTTTCCGGAGTGAGCCATGACAACTACTTGTTTTAATCCGCGTTTTTCAGCTTCAGAGAGCGCGGAGAGCGTTTCCTCGGTATTGCCTGAATACGAACTGAAAATCCCGCACCAAGAATCGTCAACTTGGTCGGGCAAAGTATAATCGCGGTTGATTTTTATTGAAATATTGAAGTCTGCTTTGCTGACAGACAAAAAAGTTTTCAGCAAATTGGCCGGCAGAGCCGAACCGCCCATGCCGCAGAAGATAATTTTTTTTGTATCAGAAGAAATTTGAATTTTTGTCTCGTTGAACGCTTGAATGAATTGGTCGGGAAGCTGATTGATGACTTCGGCCATATTCTCTTTATCAAAGTCATTGTTTGAACTTGGCATACTGAATTTTGTTAACTGAAGTTAATTTTAACTTACCAAATACAGAATGATTTAGCAATTAAGTTATGCACATTTGGACATAGAAACATAGAAGCAAAAAAGCATAGAAGCAATGAAGCAAAGAAGCGAGACAAGCAAGACAAGCGAGACAAGCAAGACAAGCGAGACAAGCAAGACAAGCAAGACAAGCAAGACAAGTAAAGTAAAGAAGCAATGGAACAATGACTTGGAGTAGAAAAAATAATTTTAACAGTTTTAACATTATGAATGGAAGCCCCTTGATTTTTTGGTGATTTTTTGCTATTTTGTTTGTATAGATTATCTCAATTTTCTCAAACATCCCTGAACCACTCACCACTGTTCGGGTTCAGGGCAAGCCCAAACATCCCAAATATCTTGCTAATCCTTCTAATCTTACTTATCCTCCTAATCCCCTAAACCATGTCCGGGCATTCAAAATGGGCGACAACTCATAAAAAAAAAGAACTGGCTGACGCGAAAAAGTCAGGTATTTTTACGAAACTCGCGAGAAATATTTCCGCGGCCGCTAGAGCCGGTTCAGATCCGGAAATGAATTTCAGTTTGCGGTTAGCGATCGATCGAGCCAAAGCTGTCAGCATGCCGAAAGAAAACATTGAGCGAGCGGTTAAACGCGGCTCAGGAGAACTTGATGGCGCGACTTTGGAAGAAATAATTTATGAAGGGTTTGCTCCGCATGGAACTGCTCTGCTCATTGAAGTTGTAACCGATAACCGTAATCGAACCATGGGCGATCTGCGCGAGATTTTGTCCAAAGCCGGAGGAGCGCTCGGCTCGCAGAATTCCGTTAAGTGGATGTTTGAACATAAGGGCGTTATTCATCTCGCCATTGATCAAATTAAGGACAAGGACGCGTTGATGCTCGAGCTGATTGAGCTCGGGGCGGATGATGTGGCTGAAGAAGACGGTTTGACGCTGTTTTGTTCTTATGAAAATTTTGAAAAAATAAAAAAACAATTGGAAGGAAAGGGTTCGAAAATAGAATACGCGGCCGTGGAATGGGTGGCGAAAGAAAAGATGGTTGTTGATGATGAGGTTAAGGCAAAAGTTGAAGCATTGATTGAACAGGTTGAAGAGCATGATGATGTTAGTTCGGTTTGTAGTAATATGGGAGAGTGTATTTAAACATCGAAACATAGAAACATCGAAACAAAACAGAGACGAATATTTAGCGAACAAAAGACATGAATCAGTATCAAGAAAAATTAAAGAAGTTGATGGACGAATATGTGCACCTTGTTTATAGAATAACAAGAACTTTCCCAAAGAATGAATTGTCTGGGGTTGTTTCTCAGTTTCGACGGTCGTCAATGTCTGTCGCGTTAAATTATATTGAGGGATTTGCGCGGTTTCGTACGGCTGTTAAATTGAATTTTCTTGAAACTTCTTATGGCTCTCTTAAAGAATCGATTTATTTGTTGGATTTTTCGCTGGTTGAAAAGCATGTTTTGCGCGAGGATTATCGGGACGGTAAAAAGTTAACCGATGAAATCGGCGCAATGCTTTGGTCGGAAATTGATCATTTGCAAAGTAAAACAAAGAGTTAGGATTATTAATTTTCGTCCTTTTAGGTTATTGCTTCTATGCTTCGATGCTTAAATGTTTCTATGCGCAGTCAAATAATTTTA
>JBBTXH010000007.1:6854-14395 GCA_038062385.1 Patescibacteria group bacterium | reverse complement strand
GCGACCTGCCACTACTTTTTTGTGTTACTTTTTTGATTTGATGATTTTGTGGTATAATAATTGCAACTATGCAAAAGAAAGCAACGTTAATCTTTATCTTGCTCGTTTCTTGTGTTTTTGTTTTGTTTTTTTCTTACGATTCGAACGTTTCCGCGAGCAAAAATCACAAAATCAGCAGTTATGCCTGGTCGGAAAATATCGGCTGGGTTTCTTTGAATTGTTACAATGACGGCATTGCCAATAAATGTTTGCAATCTGATTACGGTGTTGACTATGATACCAATACCGACAAGATGAGCGGCTTTGGTTGGTCGGAATATGGCGGTTGGTTGTGTTTCGGAGAATCATGCGGTCAAGCAGGATTGAATGTTGCGCCTGACAAAACTGCGCCGGTGATTAGAATTACTGATAATGGTCTATTGACCGGCTGGGCAAATTGGACGACGCTTGGCGAGGCCGGCTGGTTAAAACTTCAAGGTCCAAAACTGGCCAGCGCTGCTGGAACAAAATATTCCTGTAGAAATTGCGCCCAATTAAAAGGCCAGTCCAGCGAACGTTGCGGTTTTTGTTTTAGCGACAGCGAGCAGAAGTACAATGGCAATGGCTCTATTTGCGAACAGTGTCAACAGTGTCAAAACAGTGTTTGCCAGAGTTGTTCCACTTGTTATCAATATGGTGTCGGACTTGATTATTCCTTGAATTATTTGTTTGGTTGGGGAGCGGATTTTGACACGACTGAAGTTGGTTTCGGTTGGTTGAATTTTGTGGTTCCACTAGATGCCAATGTGAATGCGCCGTATGTGGAAACAGTCGCTGGTGATATTTATGCTGGCGCAGGATTGGGTTCTCTTTTTCAGGGCATCGCGCCAATCGGAAAATATAATGCCACGTACATGTTGCAGAGCAATGGCGACATTATCCATTTTGCGTCAGACTGCGAAGATGCTGGTGGATGCGAATCAGCTGAAGGTTGGGTGAGTGATAATGTCGGCAAATTGGAATTGCCTAAACAAGAAAATAATTATCGCGGATCATTGGGAATTTTGGATATCAAAGGTCTTCTGGCCGGACAATATGGCAAAGTTGAAAAGATTTCCACCTCCAGCCAAATTGGCAATGCTTTGGCAGGAAAAGTGTATTACGCGAAAGATGATTTGACGATTGATTCAGCAAAAACATTTTTGAACAGTTTGAATAGCGTTAAGGCAAGCGGCACGATCGTGGTGCGAGGCGACTTGCATCTTGACGCAGCTTCTTTTTATCAAACCAATACAGTGAAGAGTTTAAAAAATTTGGCGTCAGTCGGTTGGATTGTTCTGAAAAAGTCAGATGGCAGCGGCGGAAATATTTATATTGATCCGGCAGTAGAAAATTTGGTTGGAAATTTTTTTGCGGAGGGAAAAATTTACACCGGTACAACCGGCGATTCAAAAACTGAAAACAGTTTGCGGATAGATGGTCTTTTGGTTGCCAGTGGGTTCAGTTTGCAGAGGCAATTTACTGATTGGGAGACAAGAGAACCGGCTGAAAGAATTGTTTACGACGGCCGTGTCATCTCCAATACACCGCCCGGTTTTGCTGACTTAACCAAGGCTTTGCCATTGTGGAAGTAAAGTAAGATAATTTGATTCTTGAAGCTTCAGTGGACGAGAAAGAGACATGTGAATAATTATTTCTTATTCATTTAAAAAAATGGTATAATAAAAGTCGAAAATATTCAGTTTATTATCTAACTTTTCATCTCTCACTTCTCACTTCTAAATTTATGGGTTTATTTTCAAAAAGCGCCACTGACATGAGTTATCTTGGCGTGGACATCGGCGGTAGCAGTATTAAAATGGTTGAGCTCACCAACAATGCCGGACGAGCGCAACTGGTGACGTACGGATATTTGGAACGTTCTTTGTCCGGTGAAAAATCCAAATTAATTGATCAGCCTGATCAGACAGCTGAATTGATTAAGAAAGTTGCGACCGGCTGCCGCGCTGTGACCAAGCGAGCAGTGACCGCTTTGCCGGCCAACGCGGTTTTCAGTTCAATTATTTCTTTGTCGGAAATCAGCCGCAGTGATTTGTCGTCGCCAAAAAAAGTTACGGCCGCGGTGGAGTGGGAAGCGAAAAAGGTTCTGCCTTTGCCGCTCGAAGAAATGATTTTGGATTGGAAAGTTTTGGGTTCGGAAGAAATTTTGAAACAAAAAGGAAATGCTGATGATAAACTAAAAAATTTACAAGTGCTTTTAACCGGCGCCGCCAAGGAAGTGGTGCAAAAGTACATTGAAATTTTCAAAAAAGCCGGACTGGAGCTTATCAGTCTCGAAACCGAATCATTCGCTTTGGCGCGTTCCATGGTCGGCAAGGATAAATCAGTTGTGGTCTTGGTCGATATCGGCGCGGTTAATACGGATATTTCAGTGATTGAAAATTCCATTCCTCTTTTGAATCGCAGTTTGGGCATCGGCGGACTTGAGATTACCAAAGAAATTATGAATGTTATGAAAGTAAGTATTGAGCAAGCCGAGCAGTTCAAACGCGATTTGGCCGGAAACAATGAAATGTTTGAAGGTGAAGGTTTGCCGGAGATTATTCAGCGGCCGGTGCAGACCATGATTGACGAAGTGCAATATACGATAAATTTTTATTTGGAACAGCCGGACAATAAGGATAAAAAAATTGAACGCATTGTCTTGTCAGGAGGTACAGCCGGTTTGTTTAATTTACCGAAATTTTTTTCCGATCAGATCGGCGTGCGTTCTTTTATCGGCAATCCGTGGGCGCGCGTTATTTATCCTGAAGATTTACAGCCGATTCTCGATGGCGTTGGCTCGCGACTCGCGACAGCGATTGGCCTCGCGATGAGAGATATTGAGTAAGTAAAATTCAAAGCACGAAACTCAAAATTCAAATAAAATGTAAAATTCAAATTCTAAAATTCAAAGTCAGGATAATGTTTTGGGAATTTAAATTTTGTTATTTGGATTTGATTTGAGTTTTGGGCTTAGGGCTTTGTGCTTAGGCTTCTCAAATAAATATAGAGTTCTGTTTTTATGGCTAATGGTATCAGTTTACTGCCGGATGATTTGAAAGAAAAAGCGGAAAGGGAAAAAGAAAAAATGAAGCAGGCGATCAGCCGGCCGGAGTTTAAATTTCATGAACCTGAAGCAAAAGCGCCAGGCATTTCAACTGAAACGATAAAGCCCGCGCAAAACCGAAGCGGGATGGAAATTGGTCTTAATAAATTTTCGGAACAACCAACGAACCGTGGAGTTTTTCAAATAAAAGAAAAAGGTTCAGCTAGTCTGTCTCCTGCCTGGCCGCGAGTGACCAGGGGACCCCGGATCGAAAACAGAGAGCCTATTAAAAAATTCGAACCAATCAAACCGCCTTTGCCAAAAGCAATCGCGCCTGAAAACAGCGTTAAACGTATTGAACAGCCGCAATTATCGGAAACGCGTTTGAAAATGCATGTGCCGGAAACGCTTGGCGCCAATGGATTGGATCTTCTTGGAAAAAAAGTCATCAGCGAGACGTCGGATAAAATCCACGAAATCATCAAACCGCAATCTTTTTTTGATCTTTTGAAAAGAAAAGTCCAATCGATTGCCTTGAAAAAGTCCGCGGCTGAAATAAATTTGATCTCGGAAGATTATCAAAAAGTGGTGGTTGAACAGTTTTGGCGGCGACTGAATTTTATTCTCATCGCGCTCCTCGTTTTAACACTGGTTTTTTCCGTTGCGTATATCGGAATCAAGATTTATAAAATGAATCTGATCGGCGATTACGAAACAACGGCTTATGAATTGCAAAAAGCCGAAAGCGAAATCGCTTCATACGAAGCGGATGAAGCGCAACTTTCCAAATTGCAAAATAGAGCGCAAATCTTGCAAGTCATCTTGAAGAATCATCTTTATTGGACGAAATTGTTTGACGCCTTGGAACACAGTACCGCGGAAAATGTTTTGTATAGCAGTTTCGTGGCCGAAGACAGCGGTCGGGTGCTGCTCGCGGCCACCGCCAAGAGCTATGCTGACGCGGCCAAACAAATTTTTATTTTTGAAAACGCTGATTTCGTGAAAGCGGTCGAGGTGAGTTCTGCCAGTCGTTCGGTCAATGAAGCTACGGAGCAAACCGGCGGTAAAGAAGTTAAAAGCGAGAAAGTTGAAGTTCAGTTTAATGTCAGCCTAACTTTGAAAGATGGCGCTTTATTAAAGCAGTAGCCAAACGCTCGTTATGCCGATAAATATCAACGATCAAACAGCTGCCAGCGCTGTGAAAAAAATTAGCCAGGAACCCATGATTCGAGCGACGCGGCAAGTTTCCAAAAATAGCTTGATCGCGAACGCTGAAATTTTCGTGAAGTATTTCAGTTTGATTTTTACCGCGATTTTTTTGTTGGCGGTTTTGGGTTTGGGTTATTTGTTGTACGTGCTCGTGGGAAATGATTTCAGCAGGCTGGAAACATTAATCGTGCAAAATCAAAAAGAGTTTGTTTTAAAGCAAGAAAAAATTGCAGAATTAAAGAATATAAAAACTGATTATGAGGGGCTGGGCGAGTCGGCCAAAAAAATCATCGAGGCTCTGCCAACCAAGACGGACTTACCGGGCATCTTCATTCAACTGGAAAATTTAGCAACGAAAAACAATTTACTCTTGAATTCTCTCGATATTGCCAATCAAGAGGCGGTGGAGAAGAAAGAAGCAACGGTTCGCGTGGCCGGTCTTAATAAGTTATCAATTACGATTAGTGTGAGCGGCGGCGATTACTTTTCAATGAAAAAATATTTGGCGGACATAGAAAATAATTTACGGATATTTGACGTGAAATCGCTTGCTTATTCACCGACGGAAAATAGTTATAATATTGTTTTAACCGCTTATTATCTAACAGAGTAATTTCTTTCGCGATGTCTAGAACTATTGTTATTGTAGTTTTACTGTTGGTCGTAGCCTGCGCGCTGGCGCTAACGCAATTTTTTTATTTTTCGCCAAAGGAACTAGCCACGGAAAAGGGCGCGCGAATTTTATTTGAGTCACCCATCGGAGAGGACAAGGCGCTGGTGCTCGAAAAAATAAAAAAGGAACTTCTGGAAAATGAACAATTTAAGAATTTAGGGAAAAACGGCGATTGGCCGCTAAGCATGGAAAAATTGATCAAGGACAAGGCCTTGCCTTTTATCAAGACCAAAAAATAGCGTTTTAATTAAATTATTTAAATATAATTATAAACATATTGTGGCGAGAGAACATCAAAATGAATTATTGAAATTTTTGTTGGACAAGGGGTTGCTCCGACAACCGCAACTCAGTGAAATAGAAAATATTTTGAAGAGCGGTACTAATCGAAGCCTGCGCGAGATTTTGATCAAGGGCGGTTTTATCGACGCGGAAAAACTGGCTGGCGCTGAGGCGGAATTTTTTAATTTTCCATACATCAATTTGCTTCAGCAAAAAATAGAAGGTCCAACCTTGAGTATTCTGCCTTTAAATTTGGCAGAGCAACATTATGCGATTTGTTTCAATCTTGATGGGAAAAAAATAAAAATCGCGCTGGCGCGGCCCGAGGATTACAACGCTAAAGAAACAATTGATTTTTGGGCGTCAAGCAAAGATTATTCGGTTGAATATTTTCTTTGCTCTGAATATTCTTGGAGCGAGACAATAAAAAAATACGGCGCATTCGGTCGTGAGGTTGAAAGCGCTTTGAGTCAAGTGGCGGAGGAAAGAAAAGAAGAATTGAAAGGCGATGTGAAGTCGGGAAATTTGGAAGAAGTGGTGAAAAGCGCGCCGGTGGCGCAAATTGTCTCCATGATCGTGAAACAAGCGATCGAGGCGCATGCTTCAGATATTCACATTGAGCCGTTTGAAAACGCTTCTCGAGTGCGTTTCAGAATTGACGGTATTTTGAATACTGTTTTAAATTTGCCGACCTACGTGCATGATTCAATCATTTCACGCATTAAAGTAATTTCCGGTTTGAAAATAGACGAAACGCGCATTCCGCAAGACGGACGTTTTAAATACGACGAGAGTGGCCATGAGTTTGATTTGCGCGTTTCCATCATGCCTTTATCCGGCAAGGAAAAAGCGACTTTGAGAGTTCTTGATGTTTCCAGCAAATCTCTTACCTTGAGTCAGCTCGGTTTCAGCGAAAAAGTTCAATCGATTATTGAAACAGCCTTGAAGCAAACATATGGCATGATTTTGATAACAGGTCCGACCGGCTCGGGTAAGTCAACGACATTGTTTTCCATTTTGAGTAAAATGAATAAGGAGGGATCTAATATCACCACTCTTGAAGATCCGATTGAATATAATATTGTGGGCATCAACCAAGCGCAGGTTCGTCCGGAAGTGAACTTTACCTTTGCTTCGGGTCTGCGTGCGCTCATGCGTCAGGATCCTGATATTATCATGGTCGGAGAAATCCGAGACAGTGAAACAGCGGAAATGGCCGTTCATGCGGCCTTGACCGGACATTTGTTGTTTTCAACTTTACATACAAATGACGCGGTGGGTTCTATCCCACGTTTAATAGACATGAAGGTTGAGCCGTTTTTATTGGCTTCGACAATTAATTTGATTATCGCCCAGCGTTTAAGTCGAAGAATTTGTTCGAAGTGCAAGGAATCATACGAACTGGCGCCTGATGTTGAAACAAAAGTTCGCGCTGAACTGGCCAAAGTGCCCCCGGATCAATTGCCGAAAGAAGTTGACCTGCAAAAAAAACTGATGATTTTTCGCGGCCGTGGATGTCCGGTTTGCAAGAATACGGGCTACACCGGTCGCGTGGTGATCGCTGAAATTTTGCCGATTACAGATAAAATGAGAGCCGCGATCGCCAATGGTTTTAATAAAGCGGAAGTTGACAAAGAATTGAAACGCATCGGTGTAATTAATTTGCTTCAGGATGGGATTATCAAGTCGCTGCAAGGGGTAACTTCGCTGGAAGAAGTTTTTCGAGTGAGCAAGGAGATTGAGGAACAAACGTAGGGCTACAAATTACTAATCGTACAAATGACACAAATTACAAATTGTACGAATACTACAAATGAATTTAAGATAGATTTGTAACATTTGTATTATCTGTAATTTGTAACATACGTATTGATTCGTAATTTGTAGCAAGGTTATGTCTATATATAACTATCGCGTAAAAAAAGCTGACGATGAATTCAGCGAGGGGCTGGTGGAAGCGGAATCCGAAAGTATTGCGGTTGATATTTTGGAACAGCGCGGACTGCGGGTTTTGTTTCTTGAAGAGAAGCGACGCAGTTGGGCGACGATGAATATCGTTATTGAACGGATCAAAGCCAAAGATTTGGTTATTTTCTCGCGCCAGCTGTCTATTTTAATTTCCGCGCAAGTGCCGGTGACCGCGGCCTTGAAAGACGTTATTGAACAAACAAATAACAAGAAATTCAAAAAAATAATCGCTGAAGTTGCGAGCCAAGTTGAAGGCGGTATAAAACTTTCCGAGGCGCTGGCTCATTTCCCTAAAATTTTTGATAATTTCGGGGCGATAAGCTCCAATGGACGGGCTTCACT
>JBBTXH010000007.1:0-6844 GCA_038062385.1 Patescibacteria group bacterium | reverse complement strand
TTTGTTAATATTGTAAAATCAGGAGAAGTTTCCGGTCGCTTGGAAGAAGTTTTGCTTTATCTGGCGGATCAAGTGGAAAAGGATTATGATTTGCAAAGCAAAATTCGCGGGGCCATGATTTATCCGGCTTTTATCATCATCAGTTTGGTGGTGATCGGAGTATTGATGATGGCATTTGTGGTGCCGAAATTGATTGAAATGCTGGCTCAGTCAGGCGCGGAGTTGCCGCTTTCCACCAAGATACTGAAAGGCATCAGTGATTTTGTGGTGGAGCTATGGTGGCTCAAATTGATCGTTGTTGTTGGCGCGATTATAGTCGGTTATTATGGTTTGAAAACTGCGATTGCGCAAAGGATTCTTGATCAGATTAAATTGCGTTTGCCCGTTTTTGGTAAATTATTCAATTACGTGGCGATTGTGAAATTTTCTCGCGGTTTGCGCACCTTGATTCTTGGCGGAGTTGATCTGGTGAGCGCCCTTGAAGTGACGGCGCTCATGGTTGATAACACGAGATATCGCGAGCTTATTCAAAAAACTAAAAAGACGGTTGAAAATGGCGGTAAGCTTGGTGAGGTTTTTGAAAAAGACAAATTGATGCCGAAGATGGTTTCACAAATGTTATCCACCGGCGAAGAAACCGGTCGAGTGGAAATGACGCTTGATAAATTGGCGCAGTTTTATTCGCGCGAAGTGAACAATTTAATTGCCAACTTAATGTCGCTCCTTGAACCGTTCATTATGATCGTGCTCGGCGTGGCAGTGGCGCTCATGATCGCGGCGATTATCCTGCCCATGTATCAAGTTTCCACTAATATGTGATATAATTGGAAACGAGCGAGACAAGTGAAACAAGCGAGACGAGCAAGACAAGCAAGACGAGTGAAATCAGAAAGACAAGAGTGAAACAAGAAAACAGAAAAGTAAAAAATCGTAAAATCAAAACCCTCTATTTTCCCCTTATCCCCCAATATCCCTCGTCAGTGTCTAGTAATCTGTACAATCTGTACGTTTATCCGTAAATCTGTAATAAAAAAAAATAATTAAACAAAAAATCTATGAAACAGAGCAAGGGTTTTACCCTCATTGAGCTTTTGGTGGTGATCGCCATCATCGGTCTCCTCTCCGCGTTAGCAGTAGTTTCTCTCGGCAATATCCGCGAGAAAGGTCGCGATACCAAACGTCTCAGCGATATGGATGCGTTCAGAACAGCGATGGAAGTTATCAACAGTGAAAATGGCAGTTACCTTACTAACCTTGGTTGTACCAAAGGTATTCTCAAAACCTGTGTCGGCGGACAGCTGGAAAAGTATTTGCCGACGTTAAAAAACATGGCTGATCCTGTTGGCACAGTTGGTTGCCGCACAGATTGCAGTAAGACTTGCGATTATGAATTCAACTTAGTGACTGATAAAACATTTGATGTTAAGTTTTATATGGAAAATGGCGCCGGGCAATTTAAAGAAGCGGGTTGCTATAGTATAACTGAAAAAGGCATCGGGAAGCTCTAAACATTTATAGAAAATCAAGGGCGTATGCCAAAAAATAAGCAGGGTTTTTCCCTGATTGAAATTTTGATTGTAGTTGGCGTTGTCGGATTGGTGCTGACCATTCTTGTTGTTTCCTTGAATTCGAAACAAAAAGATATTAGAGATAACAAGCGCTTAGCTGATATGCAGAATTTGGGGGCGGCACTCGGACTTTTGAAAAACGAAACCGGCGGTTATGACCAGTCTTATTGTGAACAGAAAATTGTCAGTGTTTGCGCCGCCAATGATAATTCAAAACTATTGAAAATCATGCCAACGCTTGGCCAGCTGAATGATCCAAAATTTACGGTTAGTTGCAATCAGTCCGGCGCATGTGCGAAGGGATGCAATTACAGTTTTTCAAAATTGGAAAGTCAAGATTTTGAGGTGCGGTTTTATTTGGACAAAGGTCTTGGCAGTTCCAATAGTAAGGGTTGCTATAGATTAACTCCAGCTGGAATTAGTCGTTGATTTTAGATTTTGAAATTTGAGTTTCGAATTTTATTTGTGCTTAGTGCTTTGGATTTTGTGCTTTAATGTACTGTATGGATATAACCCGCGTAGTCATCTTTATTTCAATTTTCGTCTTCTTGTTCGGACTATATCAAGCGGCTCATGCGGAGACGCTTGATTCTGTTATCGTGGATTTTAATCAAACGGCGCTGGCCGCAGGTTACACGGTTGAGAGTATGGACAAGGAATTTCATTTGGCGATTTTACCCAACCAATTTAAAAATCAGTTAATGGTCAGGGTTGATGAGACTTTGCCGAACAATAAACTGCCTGAAGGAAAACAAGCGGTTTCTGGTTTTTATCGCTACGAAATAAAATCAGGTCAAAATGATTTGTTGGTCAAGCCGATTATTCTTTTGTTTGATTATGGACAGAAAAGCGTTTATGATGGCGAAGCTTACTTTTATGACAAAGGCGAAGAAAGATGGCGTCCGCTCGCGAGCGTGATTGAAAAGAAATATAAAAGAATAAAAGTAAAGACTCTTTTTCCTTCAGCTGAGGTGGTGATTTTAGAGGATGTTCCGGGAACTTTAACCGCCAAGTCAGCCATTGTTATTGATAATGATTCCGGCAGTATTGTTTTCGAAAAAAACACAGATGAGGTTCGACCGGTCGCCAGTTTGACAAAACTCATGACGGTTTTGGTTTTTTTTGATCATAATCCAGGTTGGAACGAAATTATAACCATGAAAAAAAGCGATTATGTTGGCGGAGGAATGTTGTGGGTTAAAGAGGGAACAAAAATTTCGGTTAAAGATTTATTTTACGCGACGCTGGTTGGTTCCAGAAATAATACAGCTGAAGCATTGGCTCGTTCAACCGGCCTGACTCGTCCGGAATTTATAAAAGAAATGAACAAGAAAGCTGTAACTATGGGTTTAACAAAAACGCATTTCGTTGAACCGACCGGACTTGATGAAAAAAATGTTTCCACTGCTTATGAAATGGCGGAAATAGCTAAAGCGGCCTTTGCCAATACGGAAGTTTTGAAAGCCACGACCACCAAATTGTATCGAGTGAAACCTATTGGCAGTAAAAATTCATATTTGATAAAAAATACCAGTCAAAAAGTCCTTGATCGCGATCTTGATGTTACCGGCAGTAAAACTGGTTGGACTGATGAGGCTGGTTACAATCTGGTCACTCAAGCGAAGAGTGAAGGCAAGGAAATGATTGCTCTTGTGATGGGCGCGAAGGTAACGAGGAATTACGAGGAAGTGTATGAGTTGTTGAAAAAATATTTATAAAAATATCCGCCGTCGCTAATAGCTATGGCGGACAAAGCAAGAATATAAAAATATAAAAACAATCAGGAGACCTACAAAACTACCGCCCTACATCCTACCCGTCCTCGTTCCCCTTTAACCCTTCGTCCTGTCCCGCTAATCTTACTCATCCTCCTTATCCTCCTATTCTTACTAATCCCAATAACCTTAATCATCCCAAACATCCCAAATATCTTAATAATCCTAACCATCCCAATTATCCTATGTCTGACGCCCAAACCCAGATCAAAACATTGCACACGGAAATTCTGACAGCGCAAAAAAACAAAAAAGAAATCATGGCGGTTTTGAAAGATGCTTTCAGCGCTCGCAAAGAGTACCATGATTTGACTGATCAGATAAATCAGTTGAAAGCCAGAAGAAAAGAAATTGAGAATATCGTTCGAGCTGAATACTCGCATGAGTATAATGAGATGGAGGATATCAGAGAAGATATCAAAGATTCTAAAATGGTTTTGTCTGATTTGATTTGGAATGAACTGATTAAAAATAATTCCGTTGAGGTGATTGATGAAGCCAATAATCATTATGTGCCGAATATTGTGGTGACGCTGAAAAAGGATAAAGACGCTTGACGTACTTAATTTGGTTTGATATTGTCGTTGCAGACTCTGTGAACCAGAGAAAGGAGGTGCAACAATGCCCGTGAAAGCAAAAAAGAAAAGTGATGCAAAGTTGGTATTGAAAGGTGATAAAGGAACTACAGCAGCTGATTTGCAACTTGTTTATAATGTTCGACGAGGGCGCATTATTCAAGTTGAAGCCTTCCATGGAATAGTAATCAACAGAATTGCATTTTCAAAGCAAGAGGCGCGGCAAGTTATTGATTTTTTTATCAAGGCGCTTAAAGATTTGAGGTAAATGAGAAGAGTAGCTGGTATTTCAATCTTTATTGAAATACCTTTTTTTTATTGAATTTATTTGCCGAATATCGTGGTTACCCTGAAGAAAAACAAAGACGCTTGACAAGGTTTTGCTTATTTGTTATACTCGTTTGAACGCCCTGAAGGTCAGGGAAAGGAGGGCGCGATGTACAATATATTCGGAGTGTTGCTTTTTGTTACTTTGTCAGTAACTAGCTACTATCTTAGGGGATGCACCGAGACTGAAAATTGGATGAGCTTTTGGATGTCGTTGAAGATTTTTTTCGCAGGCGTTGCAGTGATTTACGCAATTATTGTGTTTTTTTACAACTTGTCTGAAATCGGGGAGCAGAGATGTGACTTTGAAGTTGTTCGGAGAGATTTGAAGCATCTTAATATTTTGAAGAAGAAAACAGATACGCTAAAGCCGATTTTTACCAGATTTCTCTCTGACAGGTATCCTGAATTTGAAGAGAAGATTCTTACTATGCTCGCGCATCATGAACCGGGACTGCATGGCGTGGCCACTGACTTTCCGGAGCTGAAGAGCGTTGAGGGATTCAAAGCGCTGGTCGAACAAATTGACCAGCTCTATAGCGCTTGTTACAAAGAGCAACTCGTAATTATGGATACGATGAACAGAATCAATCAGCGATTGGTATATCCTTTTCTGATTAATTCTTTGATGCCGGCTGTTCCCGATGACCTCGTAGATATTACGAGCAGGTTCGCACAAACTATGGAGAAGTAGTTAGTTTACTTGGTAAATTAGAATAAGTGATTAGGCGGGTATTTCAATCTTTATTGAAGTACCTTTTTTTATTGTTTTTATCTGCTATAATACGATCGTACGGATTGAATATTGAATTCCAAAAATTAACGGATGAAGCGCATGATCCTGAAAAAAAGATCGCGGAGAATTTCAAAAAATTAATATGAGAAAATTGATATGAAAAACAGCGAACCAAAAAATGAAATAATCATTTACGAAGGCGACGGCGGTCAGCTGAGGATTGAGGTGCGAATGGAAAACGAGACTGTCTGGTTGACCCAGGCCCAACTTGTTGACCTCTTTCAGTCCAGTAAGACAAATATTAGCGAACATATCAAACATATTTTTGCAGAAGGAGAATTACAGCGCGATTCAGTTGTTCGGAATTTCCGAACAACTGCCAAAGATGGCAAAATCTACGATATTGAGCATTATAATCTTGATCTCATTATATCCATGGGGTATCGCGTGAAGTCTCAAATTGCCACGCAATTCCGTATCTGGGCAACCAAACGATTGAAAGAATATATTGTCAAAGGTTTTACTTTAGACGATGAGCGGCTAAAGAACGGCGGGGGCAGATATTTTCGGGAACTGTTGCAAAGAATTCGGGATATTCGCACCAGCGAGCGCAATCTTTATCAACAAGTTACCGACATATATGCAACTTCTATAGATTATCAATCAAGTTCTGAAGCCACTAAGCGGTTTTTTGCCACAGTCCAGAACAAAATGCATTATGCGGCGCACAAGCACACCGCCGCAGAAATTATTTTCAAGCGAGCAGATAGCAAAAAGCCCATGATCGGCATGACTAATTTTAAGGGTAAATACATTACTGGCGAGGATGTCAAAATCGCCAAAAATTATCTGACCGAAAAAGAGCTCACCGTCTTAAGCCTTTTGGTTGGACAGTATCTTGACTACGCCGAGATGATGGCGCTTGAGCACAAAGCGATGTCGTCGGCTGATTGGATCAAGAAATTCGACGAGTTTATGAATATCAATAATCGTGAAATTTTGTTAAATGCCGGCACGGTTTCGCACGAGCAAGCAATGGCTAAAGCGGAAAAAGAGTTTGAGAAATATCGTGCCAGAGAAATGAAGCGACTGGAAAGTGATTTTGATAAAGCCGTAAAAAAGATGAAGGAGAAAAAACCGAAAGGGAAGAAATAATATGCAAGACACAAAAAAGACCACTGATGGAATAAAAGTCGCAGTCGGCATGAGCGGTGGAGTGGATTCTTCAGTCGCGGCGGCACTGCTCGTTGAACAGGGATATGAAGTCATCGGTGTCTTTATGAAATTCTGGAGCGAGGAAGTGCAGGGTAAAATCCGCGAGAACATTTGCTGTTCGCTGGAATCATCCGAAGACGCTCGCAGAGTTTGCCAAAAATTGGGCATTCCATTTTATGTTTTCAACATGGAAGTTCCGTTCAAAGCGAAAATTGTTGACAATTTTATTGAGCAATACGAAAACGGACAAACCCCGAATCCGTGCGTTCGTTGCAATCAATATATTAAATTCGCCGAGTTGTGGAAAAAATTAAAACCAATGGGAGTTGACTTTGTGGCGACGGGACATTATGCCAAGCTCAAAGCACAAAGCACAAAACTCAAATCAAAGAATAAAATTCAAAATTCAAAAATTAAATTATTGAAAAGTAAAGACGCGGAAAAAGATCAGACGTATTTTCTTCATCAAGTTTTGCAAAATGAATTGAAGCATACGCTTTTTCCGATTGGAGATTTAACCAAGAGCGAAGTGCGCGCGCTCGCCAAGAAATTCGGATTGGCGACAGCTGAAAAGAAAGAATCGCAGGAAATTTGTTTTGTGGCTGATGGACAAGTTGGGGAATTTTTAAAGCGTTACATTAAATTTGA
>JBBTXH010000006.1:0-2378 GCA_038062385.1 Patescibacteria group bacterium | reverse complement strand
AGTCAATTTGTAACATACGTAGTGATTTGTCCGCCAGTCGCCAAAGGACGACCTGTCTCTGGCATGGAGGACGGATGCGTCCTTCGGCGTCATAATTTGTAGCAACTATATGTCACCATTCAAAACACAATTAAAACGGCAAAAATGCGAAATCTACTCAAGGGTGGTCGGCTATTTGAGTCCGGTCAATCGCTGGAACAATGGGAAAAAATCGGAATTCTCTGATCGCCGGACATTTGATCTCGTGCCAAGGCATAATTCGTAGATTCGTAATTTGTAACATTCGTACGATTTGTAATTTGTAGCCCTATGGAAACTTACGGCAAATACTTGTCATATTATTGGAATACGCCGATTGACAAGACAACCCTGAATCAGGTTCAGGGAAAAGAAAATAAATTGGGCCAAAAAGAATCATCCCATGTTTTTGGTCATGTTTTGTTTTCTTTAATGCTGGTCATTATTTCAGCTTCCGGACTTCATCTCGTTGAGAAAACTCTAATCGCTTCCGAGGCCTCAATGCAAGAACTGCTCTCGCCGAAAGTTGTCCTGGCCGCCGAGTTAACAACCAAAGCAGAGCTGATTCAACAAACTCAATCGCTCGTGAACATCAAGCCGAACGATGCGGTCACCATAATATTAACTTTCAAAAACTCCGGCACCTCTACTTGGACCTCAAAAAAAATATACTTAAAATCTCTTTCAACAGCGCTTAAATTCAAACACGAATCTTGGCCCGATCCATACTTACCGGCAAAACTTCAAGAGGACTCGGTTATCAGTGGAAATACTGGTACTATCAAATTGGATATTCGCGCGCCAAAAAATTTAGGCCGCTACACCGCGGATTTTTTATTGGTGAGCGACAATGTCATGATCAACGGCGGAGAAATAAAAATTGATCTGAACGTAGTAGATGATCCAAGCGCTGTCGTTACCACCACGGCAACCGTGATAGAAAACACGAGCACCGCTCCGAAAATAAATGTTTGCTCGCTCAAATTAAATATTGCCAGCGTTGAATCCGGCCTAGATAATTCCACTTGTACGGAAACGCTTAAGATTGCCAGTTCCGGCCCGATCGTGCGCACCGGCGTCTTCCAAAGCAATGAAGCGGTGGTGATTTCAAACAACAAAGACTGGCAGGTATATGATGAAAATGACACTCTTTTAGCTTCAGTGCCGGCTGATCTGCAAATGCGTTTCGACTATTTAAAAGAAAAAGGGGAGTATCTCTTTGATTTCATTGATCAGACCGTCAGAACAAAATCAAAATTAAAATTAATAAATTTCAATAGCGGTATTTTCACCATTGTCAGCTTAAAAGATATTCCGTCATGGAACAAGTCAATAAATTACAACCAATTTAAAGGTGATTTTGAAATTGATTACTACGCTCCGAAAGAAAACGTCTGGGTGATAGAAAAATTGGCGCTCGAGGAATACCTAAAGGGCATAAAAGAAACCTCTGATTCTGATCCGATCGAATACCAACGCGCCATGACCATTGCCGCAAGAACCTACGCGCTCTATCATGTCAATAAATTCAAAGTGACTGACAGTTTTTTCGATTTATATAATGACGAGCGAGATCAGGTTTACAAAGGCTATGTGGCTGAGACAATCATGCCAAGTCAAGCGAATATCGTTACTGAAACACAAGGTGTTGTCTTAACTTATGCGAATAATGTCATTGTTTCATATTATTCGGCAAGAAGCGGCGGACAAACCATAAACGTCAAAAACACGCCTTACTTGAAATCAGTTGAAACTCCCTATAGCAAAACTTATACTAAATGGGGACACGGCAAAGGCCTTGATCAGGTTGACGCCAAGGCCAGGGCGCAAAAATTGGGTTGGACGTTTGATCAAATTTTGAAATATTATTATTCAGGAGTTTATATAGAAAAAATTTATTAATTTAAACGTACGGGAAGGCATTGCCTTCCCGCCAACCTGGATAAAGACAATCTAAAATAAAAATAAAACTTCGCTCGATAAAAGCGATTAAACACCAGCATAAAAGTACGAAAAATTTTTATTTTTCGCTTACCTGAAACAATAAGTCAAAACTTGTTCTTTAGAAAAAAAACTAAAAATCTCCACAACAAAAAATGGGCTTTAATGTCCATTTTTTGTTTATCTGATCACTTGTTAGATTATCGAGCGTTGTTTACGCTTTAGTTGAATGTCCTCTTTTTATAATTTGTCGTGATCACATTGCATTTCACGGGGTCCGGCCGTAAACCACTCCTTCGTCGGGTTCACGGTAAAGGCGAACTCTTTTGGTTTACCCTGAACCGACGCGTAGCGTCTGGTTCAGGGCGTCAAAAAGTAACCCTGCGGAGCATCGCGATAAACTTATTTGTCGAAATATT
>JBBTXH010000005.1:0-11907 GCA_038062385.1 Patescibacteria group bacterium | reverse complement strand
CATCAATCACGCTCTTAAATTGCTCAAACGGCAACGCGCCACTTAACAATTGACCATTGATAAAAGTCGCCGGCGTACCATCCACTCCTGCTGCCGCTCCACCAGCCTGTTCCTCTGCAATCTTCTTGGCATATTTGCCTGAATCCAAACACTCATTGAACTGCTTAGCTTTGAGACCCATTTTAGCTGCCTCGCTCTTCCACTTGTCCACACCCATGGTTTTATTTGCGTTTGCGGTAAATAAAGCATCATACATCGGCCAAAACTTTCCCTGTTCTCCGGCGCATTCAGCTGCTTCAGCTGCTTTCTGTGCGTTCTCATGAAAAGACAACGGAAAGTGTCTAACGACAAATAAAATCTTGTCACCATAAGCTTCCTTGATCTTCTTTGAGGTTTCAGAGTGTTTCAAACAAAACGGACATTCAAAATCAGTGTATTCAACCAAAACGACTTTTGCGTCTTTGCTACCCACAAAATAATCACTATCACTAAGCGCTGGAACTGCTGATTTGGCCACAGCGCCACTATTATCAGCCGGTTGATTAGCTGCGGCCGCTTGATCGTTTTTCGCTAGTGCATTCAAATCAACGTTTTCCTTGTTGTTGAAAACTATAAACAGCAACACGAAAAATGCGACAACCGCGATTATTGCCATGCCGGAAAAAAATCCCAGCAGAAAATTTACTTTGCTCGACGAAGTTTGTTCTGACATAATGGTTTAGGATTAGTAAGATGATTAGGATTAGTAAGATATGTAGGATTACTGAGATTATTAAAAATAGAAAGACAAACAAACAACCAGCCTGACCTTACTAATATTAACAAAGATTAATTGATAAAGCAATACGCATTCAACCAACTTGAAAAATAACGTTCTCCTTCGCAGCGATAATGCCCAGCTTCAAGCGCTCGGCGCCGGTCGCATACATGGTATATAGCTTCTGACCTTTTTTAACTTTTTGATTGTAACGCACATGGGTGTGAATGCCTGCGTACTTGTCAATCGGCGCTCCAAGATTCATGCACACTTCATTGATCGCCGCGTTGTCAACGAATTTTATACAGCCGTTTTTGTCGGCATGTATTTCATAACGTTCCACTTCCTGCATCACCTCCTCGGAATTCCAATTCTTCTTTCCGCCCTGCGCAATAATGATTTGATTGAATTTTTCCCACGCTGATCCATTCTTAATTTGTTTTTGAGCAATGGCCAATCCGCGACCAGGACGGCAATAACCGTTTAATTCCAAAAGTTCGCCGGCTAATTTGCAACCTTTTTTTTCAAGATCAAGCGGCCGAAATTTATGTTGTTGCAACACGCGCAAAATATCTCTGGCTTCCAAGGCCGGCCCAATGCCGCGGCCGATCGGTTCCTTCGCCACAGTTTTAACAACTTTGACTTTGATTTTAAACATTTTGCAAATCTTTTTGAAACTCTCTTCAATTTTCCGCGCCTGTTTCATGTCCGGCACCTTGCATGATTTTCCGACCGGCACATCAACCACCAAATAATCCACGCCGGTGGCCACTTTTTTCGACATAATACTGACCGTCATTTTATCATATGATTCCAAAGCCAACGGACGCGAAACCTTGATTATTTTATCATCAGCCGGCGCCAGGCGCAGTCCACCGCCCCAAACCAAACACGCTTTTGTTTTGCGAATAATTTTTTTTATTTCCGGCATGCTAAAACTAACCGGGCACAAAACTTCCATGGTGTCCGCGGTTCCGGCCGGCGAAGTAATGGCGCGCGAAGACGTTTTCGGGATATAAATTCCCAGCGACGCAACGATCGAAACAATGATCGGAGTGATGCGATTGCCGGCCAATCCTCCAACTGAATGTTTATCGGAAACTTTAACTTTTAAATTGAACTTTTCGCCGGTATCTGCCATGGCTTTGGTCACGTAATACAATTCTTTGTCGGAAAAAGGTTTGACAAAACCGCTGGCTGCGTAATAAGTGGTTTCAATTTTTCCGAACTTATCATCAGCAATGTCCTTGATCAGCGCGTATATTTCTTCGTATGTCGCCGGCTGGCCAAGCATTTTCTTTTTCAATGTTTCTATGGATAATGGACGCGATTCCAAAATCAACTCCACGATTTCGTCCTGTTCAACGCCTTTCTTTTTCCAAACTTCTTCGAACAAACCAAGTTCACCCGGTTCAACTTTTTTATCCGACAGATCAACTTCCGCGATCATCCGTTTATTTTTATTCCAGATCAAAGACACGCGATCGCCGGCGTGCAAGCCATAGTTGATCGCTTCCTGTTCGTTCATCAGAACAATATTTGGTCCGCCGGTAGAGATATCAAATTTTTTGCATTTTAAATAAAAACCCATAAAACTTTAAAAATATAAAAAAATAAAAATAGAAAATAAAGACAATCGAGTCTGTTTAAAAATCAATTATACAACTTGAACATTCAAACAATTTGAACGTTTCGTTATCTTTCAAATTTATATTTCACTCCGCCCCATTGTTCCAGCGCGACTTTTAGTTCAGGATGATTAATTGAATAATCTTTCAAAGAAATTCCTTTGGCCACAGCTTCAGACGCTTGAAAACACGCTTTCGCGCCGCTAATGGAACCGTCTCGGTGTCCGTGAATTCCAGCGCCGAAATTAGCCACTAAATTTGAGCCTAATATTTCAGCTAATTTTGGTAATAATCCAGGATGCATACCGCCGGAGGCAATTGGTAAACATGGTTTTATTTTTGACCAATTCTCACGCAAAACATGATAGTGTCCGAAGTCCTCACGCAATATTTCGTTGATTGACAAGACCTCACTCGCTGATCCCTCCATTTTTCCAACAACAGTGCCGGTATGCAATTGATCAATGCCGGCCAAGCGCGATAATTTTGCTAGCACCAACATGGAAATACCATGTTTCGGATTTCTGGAAAAAGTGGAATGACCGGCGCGATGTCCATGAATGATCAAGCCCAATTTCTGTTTTCGCAAATACTGCACGTTATCAAGCCCCATGGACACAATATCCACCATCACACATTTACCGCCTTGTTCTTTCACGTACAACGCACGCTTCAACATTTCATCCGGCGGCGCAGTCACATTGCAACTGTAAATTTTTTTCGCTCCGGTTTTTCTTTCCGCTTTTTTCAAGGCCGCCAAAACTTTTTTTGCTCGTTCGTAAAAATTATTAAAAACCATGCTGGTCAGGTTCTCGTCGTCTTTAACGAGATCAATGCCGTTCGTCCAAAGATCATACGACAAGGCCGCCTGTTCCTCAGGGTTTAAGCCGACTTTTGGTTTAATAATACTGCCGAGAATTATCCGGTTTTCATTTTTTAAATATTTTCTTATGCCTTCAATGCCAAAGGCCGGGCCCTGAAAACTCTTAATGTATGGTTCCGGAAATTCAATATCCGTCAACCGCAAGTTTTTCACTGCCTTCATGGAAAAAATATTTCCACCGACACTACTCATGAATTGCGGGATACTGCCAAGTTCAAACAAATCGAGCGGATACGCAATCTTAATTACCTTCTGCTTTTGATTCAAATAAAAAACCGTTGCTTTCAATTTATTGGCAACTTTTAAATTAAGCGTGCCAAGATCTGCCCATGAACCGATAGAACTTTCGCCGGCCACTGCCTCAGCGGCCTCATTGAACGCAGCTTCCGGCTCCAAATAAAACGTGGCGATCAATTCTTTTTTATAATTCGGCTGGTACATGGTGTTGATGTAACCGATGTGAGACATATTAAGTTAGGATTAGAAGGATTAGGAGGATTAGTAAGATTGGTAAGATTGGTAAGATTATTAAGATATTTGAGATGTTTGGGATGTTTGGGATTATTGGGATACTACGTTAAGATGACCACTAAACAAGCCAAGGATACTGTTCTTTAACCTTCGCAAACAAATTAATTGGCTTAACAATTCCAAACTCGCAAATATACCCGGTAATAAATTCAGCCGGCACTTGATCAAAGGCGGGATTATAAATTTTTAAACCTCTCGGCGCGTTCGGCCAAACTTCGCGCGCGCTACGCTGTTCAATTTTTATGGCCTGAATATTTTTCGCGTCTTCGTTCATTTTCAATGCTTGCGTGACAACGTAAACCGGAATTTTGTTAAGAAAAGCTGTTGATGCCAAACTGAAACTTCCAACTTTGTTTACGCACGACCCATCACGGCTGATAGCGTCGCAACCAATAATCAATTTATCAATTTGAAATTTAGAGCCGCTAATTTTGCTGATCAAATAGGGAGCGCAGGAATCAATCAGTAAGGTGTCCTTAATTCCAAATTTCAACAAATCCTTGGCCGTGCGATGCCCCTGATAAAGCGGCCGCGTTTCTGTTTGGAAAACTTCAAAACGTTTTTTGTTTTTTTTGGCGCTGATCAATAGCTTAATCACGGTTGATGAATGGCAATGAGTGAAAACTTTATCTCCTTCTTTCACGATCTTTTCGCCAACTCGCAAAATTTTTGTTTCATTTTCAGACATCAATTCCAAGAAGTCATTAGTCGCATCTTGGACAACCCTTTTCAATTCGTCAACCGACGCGCTTTTATTTTTATTCAAATGAAAAATAATAAATTCAACGGCATTATCGGCCATGGGTTCGGTCGGCCGCGCGTTGGCTAACAATTTTCCAGCGATTGAAACTTGTTTTATAAATTCGGAGCGCGTCAGCGCCGTTGATTCCTTCGCTTCGCGTTCTAACGCTTTTAACGTGGCCACAGCTACGTTGGTCGCGCCTTGAATTTTAATTGACTTGATATCAAACAAGATTCGCTGAATATTTTTTGAAAGCATATATTATAAAATAAATTCTTCTCCCAAATTCGCCACATCCACGCGGCATTTCAATTTCAAAATATGATGAATATTGTCGCGCAAAACTTGGCATTCAGTTTCTTCGCCATGCACGCAAAAAATATGTTTTAAGTCGCGAATCCGGCCGATGTAATCAAGTAGTTCCATTTTATCGGCATGCGCGGAAAACGCGTTCATCACCACGACCTCGGCTCGGAGAGGTACCATTTCACCGAAAATTCTGATTTTCGCCGCGCCTTCAACGATTTGCCGACCACGCGTGCCTTCAGCCATGAAGCCAACAACCAAAATCAAATTCTTCGGATTACTCATGTGATTTTTCAAATGGTGTTTGATTCTTCCAGTTTCGCACATACCGGACGCTGAAATAATAATGCATGAATCATCAAAAGTATTCAAAGCTTTTGATTCGTCCACTGATTTGGTATATTTTATTTCTTCAAAATAAAACGGGCTTTTCTTTTTGTCCAAAAAATCGCGAAATGTTTCAACATCATAATAATCACGCCAATGATCAAACACGCTCGAAATTTCAGATGACAACGGACTATCAACAAAAATTGGAATCTTCTTGATTTTTCCTTGATCATACAATTCGTGCAGAACATAAACCAATTCCTGTGTTCGTTCAAATGAAAACCCGGGCACTATGATTTTTCCTCTTCGCGCCACCACTTCATTGACCACTTTCGTCAATTGTTCTCGCACCGCACTGATCGGATCATGCAAATGACTGGCATACGTGCTCTCGGTAATGAGAAAATCAGCGTGATCAATCTGATACGGATCATTTAATATCGGCATATATTTTCTGCCGAGATCGCCGGTAAAAACCAATCGCCGCCAAGTTTCCTCCTTGAAATCAATAACCGTGATCGCCGAGCCAAGCACATGGCCGGCATCATAAAACGTTACCCAAACATTATCATTCAACTTAAATTTCTGGCGATATTCGAAAGTTTCAAAAAGTTTCGTTGTGGCTTGAACATCCACTTCAGTGTAAAGCGGCGTAATTATTTTTCCCAATTCTTCTTTAACGAATTTAGCGTCTTGCGTTTGTATGTGCGCGCCATCGAGCAACATCACTTCAGCGAGTTCAGCTGTCGCCGCGGTGGCGTATATTTTACCTTTGAATCCGAGCTTCACCAAACGTGGCAACATGCCGCAGTGGTCAATGTGCGCGTGCGAAAGCAAAACGCAGTCAACCTCTTTCGGGTCAAACAGAAAATTCTCGTTTTGCGCTCTAGCTTTATCTTTGTCTCCGCCCTGAAACATACCGCAATCAAGCAGAATTTTTATTCCACTGATTTCCAGCAAGTGTCTTGAGCCGGTTACGTTTCTCGCCGCGCCGCAAAATTTTATCTTCATAGGTAGTTACTTATGAACGAATGAACGTATGAACTAGCGAGACCGCAAACGGTTTAAATTAATTATTAAATTATCCAAACTGTTCTTTCGTTCATTCGTTCATTCGTCCTTTCGTTCTTACGTTTTAAGCATCTCAATTTTCTTTCCCGACTCCACATGCCATCCGTGTTCGCGACATTTCTCAAAAAACTCAATCCATACTCGTTTCTTGTTAAAGTCATGCCCGACGGCAACACGTTTATTAATACAATGTTGCCCGCAAGAACAATGATAAATCTTGTAATTCAATCCTTCGCGCCGGCCGCCGCAATGGTGCACTTCATGATTGCCTTGTTTGTGATGAATATGATGGAAATACTGTAAAATACGCCTCATATTGCAACTTTTATTATTTTATGTTATATTGAAATGAGAAAGTTTTTTGACAAAGGGAGGAAAAAAATGGAAATAATTCAGGCTGGTATCGTTTATCCTGTGGACTGGAAAAGACTTTGTGAGCTAGAGAATGTAATTTGCAACCCAACTTGCGAAAACGCGAGCGATACTTATCAATTGGAGAAAGTCATTGCTCATGAACTTTCACAAGCACTCGCTTGTCTAACGGCAACAGACATCGGATTGGCGCTCAGCGGCGGACTTGATTCTTCGATTCTGGCTCAAATATTGAAAACATCAGGAGCCAGCTTCACCGCCCTTACTATCGCAGATTCCTCCGATCATCCGGATGCGCTCCACAGCCGATTAGTCGCCAAACAAATCAATCTTAATCATATTGTACATATCCTAGACAAGAATGATAAATCCAGCGACAAATACGACCTACTATTTCAAATAGCACAAAAGCATGGATTGACCGGCATGATTTGCGGAGATACGATAGATGAACAGCTTGGCGGATATTATTACCACCAACACCCAGAACACTTTGATCATGACCCGATTCATTCGGCTGACCAAAAATTACGCGTCGTATATAATGACTATTGGCGCAGATTGTATACGGATCATCTGCAACCGCTTCATGAATTCAGCGTCAAACATAATATCCAAACAGCTCTGCCCTATCTCGGTTTATTATCCTTCACCTGTCAGCTGCCGATGAGGCAAAGATCAGACTCTAAACGTGGGAAAAAAATACTGCGTGAACTGGGTTTGCGGCTTGGTCTGCCCAACGAAGTATTAACCAGAAAAAAACTTGGCTTATGCAATGTTATCAGGTAGCTGCCATTCAACCAAACCGCCTCCATGCAGGCGGTTTTTTAATTTTTAAGCAACTCAATCTCCTTTTCCGACAAAACTTTATATTTTCCCACCGCCAAACTTCCCAACAACAATTTATTTATCCGAGCGCGTTTCAAACTAACCACCTTAAACTGAAAAGATTCACACATTCGTCGAATTTGCCGCTTTCTGCCTTCGCGTAAAACAATCGAGAAAACTTTAGTTGAAACGCGCTTGGTTTTCGCCGGCAAAGTTTGTCCGTCTTCAAGCCAAACGCCACTGCTCATTTTTTTCAAAAATCCGCTGTCAACCGCATGATCAACTTCAACCATATATTCTTTTTCCTTTTCGTAACGAGGATGCATGAGTTTCAAGGCCAAGTCGCCGTCATTGGTTAAAATCAACAAACCGGTTGAATCCTTATCAAGCCGGCCGGCCGGATAAATTCGTTCTTCTGTTTTGACCAACTCGAGAACATTTTTTTCTCCGGGAAATTTTCGCACCGTTGACACATAGCCAACCGGTTTGTTCAACATTATCACCAGCTGCTGGCGCGCTTGTCCGCTGACCAGTTCGTGATTAAAAAAAACTTTATCCGCATCTGGATCAACCTTGGTTCCGAGCTCATGCACGATTTCACCATTGACCTTGATTCTGCCGGATAAAATAAGCTGCTCCGCAGCTCTCCGCGAAGCAACACCCTTTTCTGATAAAAATTTATTCAATCTAATTAAAGTCATACAACATCGAAGCACAAAGCACTAAGCACGAAATCCAAATAAAATATAAAACCTAAAATTCAAATTTCATCTCAAACTAAACAGTAAATCATGTATTCTTTCGCTGTCAGTTAAATCTTATACCCCTAACTTCTAAACGAGCTCGGCTTGCTCTTCGTTAAATCAGTCAACGACAAATCTCGACTCGGAGCGCTGTTTGTTTGACTATTTGCCGTCGGTCTCGGAACCGGCGGACTGAACGTTTGCCTGCGCTTGGTCATGTTCTCATCAACTGCCTGTTTGCGCCGAAAATCTTTCAAACAATCTTTGCAATAAACCGGCCGCTTGGGATCAGGCGTAAAATTGATTTTTGTTTTCACGCCGCATCCGTCGCATTTAACGACGTTCACGACTTCATCTTTCTTTTTTATGTCATCCCGAGCAACGTCGAGGGACGCATTAGAGGTATCCTCGCCGTCATGTTTACTCGCAACTGGTGCCACCTCCTCGTCCTTGACATTTTCACCGTTCAAACTGGCTAGAAAGTCAATCTTCTTGCCATGCAATTTTTCCATTTTCTTTTGTTCCAATTCCAATTCCAATTTATCAAGCATGGCCTCGGTCTCGACGCCGCTCCAACGCATTATCTTGTCTTCCACAATATCGCGCGGCTTGGCATAGCGTTCGCGCGTCACTTTGATGACGCTTTCGGTTGAGCTGGTTCGCTTAGAAATTGGGGTTAGAGTAGTGGCGCTGAACGGATCAGAAGACACGCCGTCAATCATTAACTTTAAATAAATATTGTATTTCGGCAAATTAACCAAATCTTCTTCGGTGAACTTCGGAGTGAATTCTCTGACCAAAAATTCCGCGTCAGCCGCGCCCACTCGAAAAACAACCAACGTGCCGACATTGCCGAAAATCGCGTCGCGCACTACGGTATTGCCGCCAACCTCGAGCTGCCCGATATATTGATGACCGATCGTCAAACATAAATGATATTTTCTCGCTTCGGACAAAATATTGGCGAATGATTCGGTGGCGAAATTTTGAAATTCATCGACGTACAAATAAAAATCGCGTCGTTGCGCTTCGGGGATATCCACGCGACTCATGGCCGCCAGCTGAATCTTCGTAATAATCATGGCGCCGAGCAAAGCGGAAGAATCTTCGCCGATTCTGCCTTTGGACAAATTTAAAATCAAAATTTTGCCTTCGTCCATTATTTTTCTGATATCAAAAGTTGATTTGACTTGACCGACAATATTTCTGATGAGTGAAGTTGATAAGAACTGACCGATTTTATTTTGAATAGGCGCGATCGCTTCAGTTAAAAATTTATCATTGTATTTTGAAAATTCATCCTGCCAAAACATTTTCACCACCGGATCCTGAACTTTAACCAGAACTTTCTTGCGATATTCTTTATCAACGAGCATTCTATTTACTCCGAGCAAAGTGCTGTCAGGATAATCAAGCAAAGCCAAAATCGTGTTGCGCAAAATATATTCCAAACGAGGCCCCCAACTATCCGCCCAAATTTTCTTGAATACGCCGACCAGACCTGAAGCGACCAAATGCCGGTATTTGCTATCAACTTTTTCAAGTACGTTAAAAGCAACCGGGAATTCAAGATCAGACGGGTTGACATAAATCACGTCATTGATGCGGGACGGCGGGATGCAGTCAACGAGCAGTTCCGCCGAGTCTCCGTGCGGATCAATGAGACACGCGCCATTACCGGCGGCAATATCAGAATAAACCATGTTTTCAATCATGTTTGATTTACCCATACCGGTTTTTCCGATCAGATACATGTGTCGCCTGCGGTCATCGGTCTTGATGCCAAATTTTCTGTGCTCATCACGAAAGTTCGTGTAAGCGAAGGTTGTTATGTTTGAGGGCATATAAGCATTTAAGCAAAGAAGCAATAAAGCAATACAACAAAACCAAAAACGAATGAACGAAAGCACAACCTTAAAACAATCAGTCCCGAAGGGATCCCGTTGGGATAGAATCACGTAACGATCACGTAAATCTGTATTATCTGCAACTCAAGGTTAATCAGTAGAATCACGTAACGATCACGTAAATCTGTATTATTTACTCCAAAAATAATTCTCCAACACGCTATTCAACAAACGGTAAATTTCCCGGCACAGCGCCATTTTTTTCGATGTCACCCCGAGTAGCATCGAGGGGCTGCTCGCCCCGCACGGTTTTGCGGGGTTCAACCATTGTAATCGGCGTTTCGTCTTCAATCGGCTCACTTGTAATTGCTTTAGTGCTTGTGTGTTTTTGTGCTTTATTGATTTGCTTTAAAATAGTGGCCTTGCGAACTTTATCCGACTCGCCGGACTTGTCAATCGCAAATCTCTTTTCAAAATAATCATTATCGTAATCAACCACCGGCACAATCTTTTCCGGTTTTTCTTTAGCCTCTTCCTCTTCTTTGAAAGGAATAAGTTCCTCAACGGGCAAACCAATCGGAGCGCGCGTTTTCTTGGCCGCGATTTTCTTGACCAGCGGCGCGCGAATCTCAATAAACGGAAAGTGATACAAGGTGGCGATCTCTTCAACGCTTAGAAGATATGGTCCTGTAACCGTGTCGGCATTTCTCCCTTTGTAATTTTTCAAAATCGCGTTCTGTTTGGTGGCCATGCGCGAATTTATAAACATGAGCTTAGCCTGCGTTTTATTTTTACCGGGTTTGAATCCGTTCAAGGCCGTTGAACCAAACTGTTTGATAGAACCAACCATGCCCGAAACTGCCAGAGCTTTTTTGAAAACTTCACGTTTGGCGTAATAAACAATGCGTAATTTGCTCTTGTAACAATTTTTATCAATCTTGCGCAGTACGCCCTCAACTTCTTTCTTTTTTATCGGATCGAGATACATCATGTTCATTTTTTCTTTTTTCTTGTCATCAACCACGCTGGCTTCACGCGCAAAAACTTCATCGCCAATACGAGTCAAAATCTGCATCGGTGCGTCAGAAATGTAATCAAAAATGTTTTTCTTTGAATTTTTTTCAATACCGAGAACTTTATTGGCGTATTTTATCCCGCCCTTTTCCCAGCCAATCGCGGCCGGAGAAATCAAAAGCTGAAACCAAAGCTGTTCGCCCGGACCAATCTTGCTCATCACTTCCAGCATGGCCGCCATTGGATCTTTGAATTCTTTATCCAGTTCTTCCTGAAATTCAACATAGGTGCGAATCGGAAAATGTTCATCTCGTATTAAAACAAAATCCGCGCCCCAAAGATTGTATTCATCGCTCGGAAAACGCGTATTGATTTCAGCTGTGTAATCTTCAACTTCCGTAATCTCTGCTTCAGGATATTGAGCGTAAACAGCTGCTTCCACCAAATTGCGAAAGTGAGCGGGCGTGCGAATCAAAAATTGAATAAAACCTTCAAGACTGATGATTTCCAAACTAAAACCAAGCTGAAACTGACCTTTCAGATATTTCTCATGCCAATCAAGCGGAGTTTGCGCTCCGGCCATGGCTGTGAAAATATTTTCCACGGCGCGCGGCGTCTGCAAAATATCTCTCGGAATATCGATCGCCAGCATGACAAAGCTTTGTTTCATGGCAAATTTTTTCTGACGCCAAAAAACGAAATTGATCCAGCCGCCGAACAAAAAAACCGCGATAAACATCAGCCAGCCGCCATTAACCAAAAAGTGCCACATGATAGCGTACATGGGCAAATTGCCTAGATTGGCAATCCAGCTCCAGTCTAAATTTAATTCGAGACCGAATATATCTAACATAG
>JBBTXH010000004.1:0-1216 GCA_038062385.1 Patescibacteria group bacterium | reverse complement strand
TACCGTGAACCCGACGAAGGAGTGGTTTACGGCCGGACCCCGTGAAATGCAATGTAATCACAGTAAATAATTAGAAGTGCTTTTATATAAAATGTAAACAACGCTGGCAAATTCAACATATGATAATAACAATTAATTTGACCAATCAATATGCGCTTTGACCTCATCACAATTTTTCCGGACATGCTCGAATCATACTTTTCAAAAGGCATGATCCGCATTGCCCAGGAAAAAAAATTAATAAAAATTAAAACGCACGATCTTCGTCAGTTTGCTGTTGACAAACACGGCACGGTTGACGATCGACCTTATGGCGGCGGGCCCGGACAAGTACTGATGGTGGAGCCGGTGTACAAGTCATTAAAACAATTAAGCAATGAAGCAACTAAGCAACGAAGCAATGAGACAATGAAGCAACCCACCTTCACTACGTCTTCGGTGGGCAAGCGAAACAAAAAAATAAAAATCGTCTTACTTTCAGCGCGAGGAAAAAAGTGGGATCAACAAATGGCGCAGAAATTTTCAAAGCTCGATCAAGTTATTTTTGTTTGTCCGAGATACGAGGGACATGATGAACGCATCAGAAAGTTCGTTGATGAAGAAATATCCATCGGTGATTTTATTTTAACTGGTGGTGAACTGGCGGCCGCGGTTATCATTGATTCTGTGACGAGATTGATCCCTGGAGTTCTCGGAAAACAAGAATCATTGCGCGATGAATCGCATTCTAAGCCCGGGTATCTCGAATATCCGCAATATACGAGGCCGGAAGTGTTTGAGTTTAAAACTTGCAAGACGAGCCCCGCAAAACTGTGCGGGGCGAGCAAGACAAGTAAATTAAAAGTGCCAATGATTTTACTTTCAGGCCATCATGCAAATATCGCTGAATGGAGGAATAAACACGAAAAACTTAATAGCTGATTATATCCTAAAATTGCCCACAAACAAGCATTTGACATAATTTTTAAAATGCATTATACTAGCCATCACGTGTGAACATTAACAATTTACCACAATAATCAACCACAAATATAAACGCAAAGCGCGAACAAAAAATGTTAACAACAACTAAGTGACAGGAAACTCTTAACAACAACAAGGCAGTTCAGAACTTTCGGAGCTTTGCTCCAAGGCGCCTTTAAACTGAACATTTTTATGAGAGTTTGATCCTGGCTCAGGGTGAACGCTGGCGGCGTGTCTAAGGCATGCAAGTCGA
>JBBTXH010000003.1:0-11084 GCA_038062385.1 Patescibacteria group bacterium | reverse complement strand
ATTCAGTGGTTGATGACAAAGAAAAAGCGTTTGAACGTTTGAAAAATAAATATGGAAAAAATTTAGCGCACGAAATTGACGGCGCGACTTTTGAATTTGGCGATTGGTGGTTCAATGTGCGGCCGAGCAATACTGAGCCGCTCTTGCGATTGAATCTGGAAGCGAAAACAAAGGAATTGATGGAAGAAAAATCGGAAGAAGTGTTGGCAATAATTCGGCAACAATAAATTTCAACAATTTAAAAAGCCGGAATCAAGTTTGATCCCGGCTTTTATGTTTAAGTTCCGGAAACCGTCGCGATCGGCGGCGATCCTGTTTGCGATTTATAACGTTCATCGCTTTGAATAAAGCGTCTCAATATTTGATTGGTTTCGCTTTTCAGCGCGATTTCTTCGCGTACTTTTCCAATGAATTCATCAGATGATTGAGTTAGCATAGAAGGGGTGGAATGTTTGTTGATGGCTTCAAGTGTTGTTTCCAGGAAACAGCGCGCACCCATGCCGACCTTGGAATTTTCCACACCGCGCCAGGCGGTGATGAGGTCAATGGAGTTCCTGATAAATACAATTAGCGCCATTGCTTCAACAGTTCTTCTGTTTAGCAAGTCGCGATCTCTTTTATGAAGCATGGTTTCCAACTTATAGGAGTCCATGTACACGAAATGTTTTTCCTGTTCATCAATGAATTGCCAGAGCACCGACGGCTCGGTAATTTCAATAATTCTAAGGGCATTTGCTAGTTCAAGCCATGGCGTCTGAAGAGACATGTTCCCATCGGTAAATTTAAGAGTAATTACAGTGTCATTCAAATTGCTGGAAAATTCAGAGATATTTAATTCCTTTATTGAACAAGGGTAACAATCTTTCAGCCCGTTTGTTACGCCGAAAATTTCATTTTTTCTGAACCAACTGCCAAGGAAAAATTTCAGTATCGGCCCGGTGATGGCCATGTCATCAAAAGTAGAATTTTTGTCTGTGATGAGAGACGCTGAAAAGTAAGTGAACTTTTCAACGCTGAACTGCGGCATTGATTCGTGAATGTGCAGTCGAGCTTGTTTGTCCTTAAAAGCGAAGTAAGCTTTTCCGATGACATTTCTAATGGCAAATGAATAAATTGAAACAGACAGGAAAATGAGAAGGATTATCAGAAAACTCACTGCTAAAAATTCAACATCTGCTATTGCGTATATGCCAACGAAACCAAGCAATGTCATGGCGATTAGAGTGCCGAGGGCAATAAGACCTGAACTCAACGAATGTTTGAATTCTCCAATGCATTCTTTGCAGACAGGCGACCACTTTTCTTTTTTCTCCTCGGACATTTTAACCTCCTTGTTTTCTGGCAGGGCATTATTCCTGTCAGTAAAACATGGCTCATGACCGACCATTTCCCGCTCACCCGAGAGGGAACGTTTCAGTCATGAAATAAGAAAGCACAAAATCCTAAATCCAAAGCACAAATCAAATCCAAAAAATAAAATTCCAAATTCAAATCACGCATTAAATTGTTAAGGTTCGGTGTTTATTGTAGTTTACTATGTTGAGCAGATTTTGTCAATTCAATTAGTTGTAGTATACTTGAACAAGATTATCCAGTTGTCTGAACTATGATTTATTTGATTAAATGAATACTATGATTATACGCCGAACGACGTATACGCCTCTGTCGTACAAACATCCATAAAAAATCATAGTCCGTCAGAAAATCATATTAATCCCTGTAGTAGAACTGCGGTTCACTACAGGGCAGGCATAATTCAAGACATTAACGATTCAATTATGTTATTAACCACGATAGTTTTCATCGCTGTTTTAAGCGTACTCGTTTTCGTCCATGAACTCGGTCATTTCTGGACCGCCAGAAAGTTCGGCGTCAAAGCCGAGGAATTCGGTTTTGGGTTTCCGCCGAGATTTTGCGGTTGGAAAAAAGTGAACGGCAAACGCAAGTTTTTTCTGGGCAATAAAAATGCTGAAGAGATAAATTCCGAGGATACGATCTATTCGTTGAATTGGGTGCCGCTTGGAGGTTTTGTGAAAATAAAAGGTGAAGACGGCGAGGGCAAAAGCGATCCTGACAGTTTTGCGAACAAAAAAATTTGGCAGCGTTCAATAATTTTGAGCGCCGGCGTGGCCATGAACGTTGTTTTGTGCATGGTGGCTTTATCGCTCGCTTTTATGATTGGCGCGCCGCAGATTTTGAACGAGAAGACGGCGGACATGATTGTTAAAGATCAAAAAATCAACGTGGTTTCGGTTCTGAAAGGTTCACCCGCAGCCAAAGCCAAGCTCCAATTAGGTGATGTTGTTTTAAATATTGATGGCCAAAGCTTCAGCGAGATTGAACAAATTCAAAAGTATATTGCCGCAAAGGATAAACAAGCAGTGGTGATTGAGGTTCAGCGTTTAGACGAAAAAATAACCGCGACGATTACGCCGGAAATTTTGACTGAAACAAAATTACCCGGACTGGGCGTTGGTCTCGCGAGTACAGGCATTGTCAGTTATCCCTGGTATTTGTCGATTTGGCACGGAATCCGCGGCACATTTTTCATGGCCATTCAAATTATTGTGGCCTTTGCGACTTTGATAAAAAATGCGGTCATCGGACAGCCGCTTGGTGTTGATGTCTCCGGGCCGGTGGGTATCGCGGTCATGACCGGGCAGGTGGCGCGCATGGGCTTTGTTTATATTTTGCAATTCACGGCTTTGCTCTCGCTGAATTTGGCGATTATCAATTTTTTGCCGTTTCCGGCTTTGGATGGCGGACGAGTTTTGTTCTTGATAATTGAAAAAATCAGACGACGAGCTATTAACCAGAAAATTGAGCAAATTGTTCACAGCGCCGGGTTTGCTTTGTTGATTTTGCTGATTTTCGTGGTGACCGGTCGCGACATTTTCAAGTTCAAAGACGTGTTTATAAATATTTGGCAGAAGATCGTTGGTTAAATTGTTGTCATCGGAGGAATAAGGTGGTACAATATAACCGGCTACAAATTACAAATCACTACAAATTTACAAATAGACTTAGAAACGAAAAAATCTCCAGCTCTGAACAGTCAAGGCCGATTTGTAATTTGTAGCAATAAAAGTATGACAAAAACAAAAACAAAAAAACCATCAGTTGTAACATCAAAACAAGTTTTAGAAAAAAAATTAACTGACGATCAGTTGCGCATTAGGATTTTAAAAACAGAATTGCATTATTTTAAAGGACTGGCCATCATGGTCGTGCTCATGACTGTGTGCGTGTTTGTGGCGTTCGGGGTTTTATTCAGCGCCATGTACATTGAAACGCGCGCCACGCGTCTCGTGATTGAAAAAGCGATGGGTGAGATTCTGCCGAAAAATTTCGTTGCCACCGATGACAGCAAGGCAGAGACGCAAGATCTTGCGTCTCCAACTCAAACAACCGACGACACAGCAGAAACACCCGAAGCAACTGCTAAAATTAAGTGGTTGTTTTTCGAAAAATACGGTTATCGCGTTTATTTTCCGAATAGTTGGACGTTCCTTGATAAACCGTTTCAAAAACAAATTTATTTTTTCAGCGACGGAGAAGTCAGGGAAAATGACAGCGAGGATATTGGCAATTTCGTGACGGCAATCGTGGACAAGGACAATTACCGCGATAAATATTCAGGCGAATTGGTGAGCGCGGCTGGCACGGTTGGTATCAGTTATTCTATTGGAGAAGGGAAAAAGTCGCAAACAATCGTGGTCGTTCCTTTTGGTGCCAAGTATCTAGAAATCCGATCAAACAAAAACGATCCGACTTTGACGTCTGACTTGATGAAGGCCATGGTAGCCAAGATTGAATTTGTAAAATGATTCTAAACATAGAAAGCCGAGTGGATAAAGCTCGGCTTTTTGATTATGAAAAAGTATGTTTCTTTGATATAATATACGCATAAGATTAATCATTTATATTACTTATGGTGAGAGTAGCTATTAACGGCTTTGGCCGGATCGGCCGAGCAAGTTTTAAAATTGCTTTGGCCAATAAAAACATTGCCATTGTGGCCATCAATGATTTGTGCCCGGCGGACAATTTGGCTTATTTATTCAAACACGATTCTGTTTACGGACAATATCAGGGAACAGTGGAAGCAGTTGGAAATAATTTGGTGGTGGATGGAAAAGAATATCCGGTTTTTGCTATGATCAATCCAGCTGAATTGCCGTGGAAAATATTGAAGGTTGATGTGGTTCTTGAATGCACCGGCGTTTTTACGAAGAAGGAAGAAGCAGAGGGTCATTTTCAGGCTGGCGCGAAAAAAGTCATTATTTCTGCGCCGACAAAAAGCGATGGTGTTTTGACAGTGGTGCGCGGAGTAAATGACGCTGACGCAAAAAATGAAAAATTGATCGCCAATGCTTCCTGCACAACGAATTGCGTTGCTCCGATCATGGCAGTGCTCGAAGCGAATTTCGGTATTGAAAAAGCGATGCTGACCACTGCGCACGCGCTGACTGCCAGCCAACGCACAGTTGATTTAGCTTATTCGAAAAATTGGCGCGAAGGACGGGCGGCCGGCGTGAATATTATTCCATCAACCACCGGGGCGGCGACAGCAACTGCGTTGGTCTTGCCGAGTTTGAAAGATAAATTCGATGGAATTTCTTTGCGCGTGCCGATTATTTGCGGCTCTATTTCAGATATTGTTGCGTTGCTGAAAAAAGATGTAACCGTTGAGGAGGTTAATAATGCTTTCAAAGAAGCGGCGACAAGTGCAACTTACAGCGGAGTTCTGGCGGTGTCAGAAGAAGAACTGGTTTCTTCTGATATTTTGGGCTCTACCGCTTCAGCGATCATTGATTTAAAATTGACGAAAGTTGTTGCTGGGAATTTGGTCAAGGTAATGGCTTGGTATGACAATGAAAACGGCTACGCGCATCGTTTGGTGGAAATGGCGGAAATCGTTTAGCATTTAAACATTTAAGCAAAGAAGCAATCAAGCACCCTATCTCCTACCGCCCCACAATCCTACAACCTAAACCACTAAATTTATATGCTAACATTTCTCTTAGTTTTTATCATCGGCTTATGCGTCGGCAGTTTTCTGAACGTGGTCATTTGTCGTTTACCGGAAAAGCGGTCGATTGTGAAGAACCGTTCCAGTTGTCCGCATTGCAAAGAAATCATCAAGCCGTATGATTTACTGCCACTGGTAAGTTTTTGCGTCTTGAAAGGACAGTGTCGGCAGTGCAAGAAGAAAATTTCTTGGCAATATCCGATCATTGAGCTGGTAACCGGTTTGGTTTTTACGGCAGTAGCGTATTATTATCAAACAATCGGAGGAATTGATAACCCGTTATTAGTAAGAGATTTAGTTTTGTTGTCAGCTTTGATTGTGGTGTTCGCGACTGATTTGAAATACATGCTGATCTTTGACGCGGTCACAGTGCCCATGATGGTGTTCGCTTTTGCGGCGAATATTTTTTTACTGGGTAACTCAACCAATTATTTATCCTTGAGTTTGAATTATTTGGCAGCCGGAATCATCGGCGCTGGATTTTTTTTCTTGCAGCATTATTTTTCAAAAGGCAAATGGATTGGCGCAGGCGATATTCGGCTTGGTCTTCTGATGGGCCTGATTCTGGGCTGGCCGAATATTTTCGTTGCTTTGTTTCTTGCCTACATTGTCGGCGCGATTTGCAGTTTAATTTTGATTGTTGTCAGTAAAAAGAAAATGGACAGTCAAATACCGTTTGGCGTTTTTCTCAGTTTAGCCACGGCTTTTGCCATGTTTTGGGGTAAGGCGGTGATTAACTGGTATTTGAGTTTGTTTTAGCAATATTGGATATTATTCATTCTGTTTTACGAATAGTTATCGGGAAGTTTATTTGATCCTAGTTTTTTATCGCCCTTTTTAAAGGTTTTTTACAAAAAGAATAGCCCCGTGCAGAATTTGATTCCGCAAGGGGCTCGAAGTCGGTGAGATTACATAAACAAATGAACTACGTAGCCGAAGAGGATGGAGGCTATTGGAAGGAGCATCATAGTAAACATCACCTCTATCTTCTGTTCTTTATTCATTGGAATGTACTGGTGCGTAAGGGATCCAACTACGATTCCAATGCCAATCGCCTGGGTGAGAGAAAGTATTGGTAGTTCTAAGATCGGAACCATAAACCAGTTCCATAACAACTTTAACGCAAAACCATTCACTAGAGACGCCACTGCCAAGAAACCAAGTTGTAGAAGAAAGCTCATCTGATGCCTCCTTTTTTGAGCGTTTTGATGCCAAAATTAGCATCTTGTTAGTTTAGCAAAAAATTAACATCTTGTCAAGCACCAAGACAAAAACTTCAAAAACGTCTTAAATTAAGGTGTTTTCGTGAAATAAAACATCGGATAACTATTTGTAAAAAGGCGTAGTGAAGAAGAATAACAAGGAACATAATACGCGGTAAAATTTATGCGAAAAGGGTTCACATTAATTGAACTTCTGATTTCTATTTCCATCATCGCTCTCATGACCACCATGGGTTTGTTTGCCATAACCGGTTATAATTCCCAAAAACAAATTAAAATGGGAGCTGAACAATTGGCCGCGAAATTCAATCTGGCGAAAACTATGGCGTTTACCGGACAGAAAACAAAAGACAAGGTTCCGGCGACGTATGGCGTGGCGGTTGTTGCGACCGACGCTTCCAAATATTTGTTATATGCTGATTTCAACGGCAATTGCGTTTACGACGCCGGTGATGAAAGAGTTGAATTGATCGCATTAACGGGCTCAACTTACATTACTCCGATCGCCGGAATTTGCTATGAAGCGAAATCTCTCGGTAGAATTTGCTATTCAAACGGCGTCTGTACCGGCATGAAAAAGTTTTATTTGAAATCAAAGTCAACAGATTTGATTTATTTTGTTTCCGTGGATTTGGATAGTGGCTTGGTCGCCAGCGGTGAATTGCAATAATCAATCTGATAATTCAAATATAAATTTATGTCGAAAACCGTCGAGCAATTAAAAGAAGATATGGACAGAATAGAAGAAAAGATTTCGGTTTTGTCGCAAGAATTCAAAGAGTTGCGTAAGACCATGGCACAATCATTGAAGAACGCTTTGAACAGCAAAAGGGACAAAGAAATTTCAAACATTACAGAAAAGATTGAAAAGTTATAATAAATAATTCTATGCTTGAAGCTTTACGAGTGCAATCAATAGAGAGAGATGGTTCTAATGATTTAGAGAAGGTTGAGGGAAAAGAAGCAACTCAAAGACCAGAAGAAATAGATTTAATAGAACAGCTTCGAATGAAAAAAATCGAGTTGGAGGAGAAAGTCGAGGCTGTGTCTCAGCAAGCAGTTGAAAACCAAAGACTCTTAACTCAAGCTGAGGAGGCCTTGAAGGAGGCAAAAGGTACGGGAGCTGACAGTGTTGTTAGTTTGTGGTCGGAAATTTCTACTGCCAGAGCGAAGCTTGGTGATTTTGAAATGCTTAAAAAAGAATTGATTTCGGTTGATGGGGAAATAAATGAACTAGAGGAGAGAGATGTGACAGCTTTGGCGAAAAAAATGCGTGTGGCGATAGCTGGTTCTTTTATAATGGGTAAAGCAAATAAATTACTGAAACAATATCAAAAAACGGTTCTTGATAAAGGAGAAAGGGAAAAAATGATTGACGAAGTTCAGGATAAATCGTATCGTCGCCATCTAGAGGGATTTGTTAAGGGTGTCGCTTTGTCTCAAGAAAAATTACTTAGTCTTATAAATCCGCAATGGGTAAAATTGGCTGGTAAATTGGAAGCACAAGATCGCAGCGGTATCGAAAACGTAAAATATAGAATAGTTCACGAATTGATTGATGATGGTCGTATTGTCGCCGAAAATGAAGAATTGTCTGAAGAGGCGGTTGATTTTAAGGACGCGGAAAGTGTACTTTCTGCGTTATCAAATGACAAGAAAAAGAAATTTTTACAAATAATTGGTGAGTATTTTTCGACCGTACAAACTGAAATTGATAGGCTGGACAATTTGATGATCAGAGGAGAGGTCGTGCAAGACGATGTTGGCCTTGATGTTGTTCGAAGAAATCAAAGAGAGTTAGGAGATTTGAAACAGAGAGCTACTCGCGATAGCGAAGGTTTGAAAAAGCTTTTTCGTTTGAGTGGATTCGATTAAGCTTGTTGAATAATCATGAAAAATAAATTCTTCAATAATCAAACAGGTCAAACCATGATCGAAGCGATTGTCGCCATGGCCATTATTTTGGTTGCGCTGATCGGATTTTTGTCGCAATCAATGTACAATTACACGACCAGCAGTTTGACCGGACATAAACGGATTGCTTTGAATTTGGCGAGAGAAGCGATTGAAGTGGCGCGTCAGATTCGTGACAGCAACTGGCTGAAAGGTTGTCCTGATCCGGATAAGAGCGATTGTTTCCTGTGGAATACCGGGCTTGATCACAATAATAATCATTTGGCGTATCCGCAGTTTGTTTTGGCAGAAACAAAATGGAAAATGAATTTTTCCACTCTATCATTTGACGCTTGCGTTGCGAACAATGAATGCGTCCTGTATCAGAATAGCGCCGGATTTTATTTAACAAATAAATCCGAGGGAAACGCGAGTGATTATTACAGACAATTGGACCTGCGTCCGATTTGTTTTGATAAAAACGATTGCGGAGGCGATGGTATCTGCGAAGAAGGGCAGGTTTGCATCAGCGAGCAGATTGGCCTGCGGCTTTTGTCTCGCGTTCGTTGGAAAGAACGCACAGATTGGGGCAATGTGGTTTTAACGGATAACTTATATAATTGGCGATAATATGCGACGCGGTTTTACGCTAATTGAAATGCTGGTAGTCATGGCGCTTTTTATGACGCTGATGCTTGTAGTCAGCGATATTTTTCTGTCGGTTTCATTAGTGCAGAGAAAAACTTTGGCGCGGGAGCAAGGTGCGAAGGAAATGCAATTTGTGCTTGAACAAATAGCGCAAGCGATTCGACTCAATAAAATAAATTACAGCCATTATAAATTACCGCTGACCGGACAGGTGGAGGATCTCGCGCTCATTGACGCTGATCAAAAAGAAACGATTTATACTTTGACTTCAACAGGTTGCGCTGTCAGTGTTACTGAATGTATAAAAAAGAGTGTTGCCGGAGTTGAAGCAATAATTTCACCAAGCAATGTTAATATTGAAGAATTGAAGTTTTCTATTTTGCCGCTCGTTGATCCGTATGCGTATAATGAAAGTGCGAAAAAATTCACGAGCGATGAGACGCCGCTGGTTTCAATTTATCTTACAGCGAAAGATATTAACGCCAATCAGGATGAGAGAAAAATTGTTTTGCAAACAACCATGACCACGAGATATTATGAACGATAATTTTCAATCGCAAAAAGGAAATGTTTTGATTTACGCGCTCTTAACCATTACCGCGATTTTGAGTTCCACTATTGTTATTTCAAATTTGATTCAAAATTCAATCAAAGAAACAAGTTTTGTCAGCAGCGCCGCGGCGGCTTATTACGCGGCTGAAAGCGGAATAGAGAAAGCGCTTTTTGATATTCGAAAACAAGATGTTTTGCCGACCAATGGCGATTGCGGAGTTGAGAATGATTGCGAATTGATTATTGACGACAAATCAACCGCTGAGCTTGATCTTGAATTAAAAAAAGATCAAACAATTCAATTTGACCTTTTTAATTTTGAAGATAATTCGTTATCAAGCAAAGCTGAATCAATGGGTTTGTCTTGGACCGGAGCTGATAGCTGGCTCGAAGCGACTTTGACGTCTTGGGATGTTGGCAGTGTGATTGATTGGCAACAGCCGACCGCTCCATTTGCGAAAGAGGACTTGAATGTGCAAAAATATTTGTATAGTCAAGGCAGTGCGATAAATAACGCGTTATCCGCAAACAAGAATTATCGCGTGCGCGTCAAGGCCTTGTACGGCGGAGCGATAGATTTGAAAATAAAATTGTTTAATACTGATAATTTGCTCGGACAACAGTTAGCGTTCCCGAATTTTTTAACCATAAAAGCAATTGGCAGTGATCGTGATTCAACACAAACCGTTACAGTTGCCATGCCGCGTTTTACGCCGCTTGGCGGTTTATTTGATTATGTTATTTTTTCCGAGGACAAGTTGGTTAAATGATAGGTTAACGATGACTTCAAAAGTAAGTAATACGTGATTTACTGATTTGTTACGTGATTTACTGATTAACTTTAAGTTACAGATGTGCGGATAAACGTACAGATAGTACAGATTAAACCACAAAGTTGTTCTTTCGTTCTTTAGTTCATTCGTTCATAAGTCAATTTGTAACATACGTAGTGATTTGTCCGCCAGTCGCCAAAGGACGACCTGCCTCTGGCATGGAGGAACGGATGCGTCCCTTGGCGCATAATTTATAGCCGAATTTATGTCGTGGATAACGCTTTCGCTCATTGCTTTGGCGCTATGGGCAATCGTAAATATTTTAGATAAATACGTCATTGATCACGAACTCAAGGACCCGATTTTCGTGACCGCGATTTTTTGTTTAACAGCTTCAATTTTGCTTATTGGTTCAGCGCTGTTGCTTGGGCTGAAAGAAGCTTCATTCTTTGTTATCGGTCTCGCGATCGCGAGCGGTCTTCTTTATTCCGGCGCGATTTATTTGTATTATCACATCATGAGAGGCGAAGAGGTTTCCAGATTGGTGCCACTCATTTCCATTGAACCGATCTTTATCGCGCTTGGTGCTTTTTTGTTTTTTGGCGAACAACTGGGTTGGCAACATTATTTGGGAATATTATTGGTCGTGCTCGGCGCAATTCTGATTTCGAGGGAGGGAGCATCAAGTCTTCGCGAGAAATTACGTTTGGGGCGGTTGCACTGGCTGGCCCTGCTCATGGTTTTATTTTTTTCAGCTAAAAACTTACTGGTTAAATATCTTTTTCAGGGGAATGATTTTTGGTCAATAATGTTTTGGTTCGGTGTTGGCGGCCTTATATTACCAATATTGTTTTTCGCTTTTCACCGTCCGCGGTTGAAAGGGAAGTTTAAACGAGGAATAGAACATTTAATTGTTTCCGCGATTTTTTCGCTGTAATTTTTGCGGTCATGAATTTCTTGCGC
>JBBTXH010000002.1:0-3467 GCA_038062385.1 Patescibacteria group bacterium | reverse complement strand
TAACGCCGGCCTCGCCTCTTGGATTTTGACGCGGTCCGTAAACATTGGCGTAACGGTTGATCCCGTATTCAAGTCCGAACTGTTCAAAATAAAACCGCAGATATTTCTCCACTGATAATTTAGCGATGCCGTACGGCGAGATCGGTTCAGTCGGATAATCTTCCGGCGTTGGCAAAATTTCCGCGTCGCCATAGAGCGCTCCGCCGGTAGAGGAAAACATAAACTTCTTAATTTTGTATTTCAAAGACAATTCTAGCAAGTTGAGCGAACCCATGATATTCACATCCGCATCAAACACCGGATCTTCCACCGAGCGATTGACATTGGCCTGCGCCGCAAAATGAAAAACATATTCCGGCCGTTCATGGCTGAAAACTTCTTCCATTTTATCTTCTGATCGGATATCAACTTTATAAAATTTCGCTTCAGAATTCAAATTACTTTCCTCGCCATTGGACAAATCGTCAATAACAATAACTTTGTAGCCCGCGCCAACCAGCGCGTCCACCTGGTGCGAGCCGATGAATCCGGCGCCGCCGGTGACGAGAACTTTTTGCTTTGAAAAAATTGACATAAAAATATTTAAGCAAAGAAACACTAAAACAATTAAACAACGAAACGCAATGCCACGGCTACTAAACAAGTTAAAGATTCTGAATCTCAACGCAGAATCGTAATTTCAATACAGACAAAGTTCATTCTGAATCAAGTTCAGAAGACAATTTGGGTGGTGGTGGCATCGTCAGCGTTGCAATTCACTCAATCTCTCAATTCGCTAATTAACTTAATCCGCTAGTTAATCAGTAGTATCAAGTAACTATCACGTAGATCTGTATTACCTACAATTTGTATAAAAAACTACCCTCCAGCCTTTTTCCGCAGATACGCTTCAATCAACTCATTCAAATCACCATTCAAAACCGCGTCCGTATCCGCTGTTTCATAATCAGTGCGATGGTCTTTTACCAATTTGTAAGGATGGATGACGTATGACCTGGCTTGATTGCCCCAAGCTGCTTCAGTGTATTCGCCGCGCAATCGCGCTCGCTCATCTTCTTCTTTGGTTTCATAATATTGTTGAAGTTTAGCCTTCAAAATTTTCATGGCTGTTTCCCTATTCTGCATTTGCGATCGCTCATTCTGGCAAGTTACGACAATCTTGGTTGGCAAATGAGTAATACGCACAGCTGAATCAGTGGTGTTAACGCCCTGTCCGCCATGTCCGCCGGCGCGATAAGTGTCAATGCGCAAATCTTCAAGATTAATTTCAATTTTAACTTCATCTGTCCAAAACGGCAGAACTTCCACCAAAGCGAATGAGGTGTGCCTCATTTTTTCCGCGTCAAAAGGAGAAATTCTGACCAACCGGTGGACGCCGGCCTCGGCCTTCAAGTAACCATAACTGTGGCGGCCAATCACTTCAAACAAAACGCTTTTTAAACCAGCCTCGGTGCCGGGAGAAAGATTGATGATTTTCGTTTTCCAATTTTGTTTTTCACAAAAACGCAAATACATGCGCAAAAGCATTTCCGCCCAATCCTGCGCGTCCGTGCCGCCGGCTCCGGCGTGAATCGCCACCATGCTGTCCTCATGATCATGTTGGCCGTTCATGAGCATGGCGAACTCCATTTTTTCAAATTCTTTTTCTAATTGGAGAAGTTGAACTTCCGCTTCGCTGCGTAAATTCACAGTCTGATCATTCTCGTCAAGCTCAACGATTTCCGAAAGATCAAAGAGCTCGCGTTTAAATCTTTCGAAAAATAGAACTTCATTCTCGAGATCACTCGCTTCTTGACTGGTTTTTTTTGCGCGATCAGTGTCTTTCCAAAAATCCGTAGCGTTCATCAAAGCATGCAGTTCAATTATTTTCTTTTGTTTTTCGTCAATTTTAACCACCTGTCTCGCCTTGGCCAAACGTTCTTTTAAACTGTTAATTCTATTTAAAATATCGTTCATTATTGTTACTGATTACTAGCCACTAACGAGGGATATCGGGGGATATGGGGGAAACGGGGGTATTGATTTTTTGATTTTTTGATTTCTTGTTTCGTTATTTTTATGTTTTTATATTTTTAAGTTTCAATTACTCTTTCCTCTCCTCAAGTTTAACTTTAATCATCTTTTCATTTCCCTCATGCGAAACTTTCAAAGTAATTTCATCGCCCGGCTTATATTTCGCGATTTCTTGCACCAAAGAATTTTCCTCGGCCAATTTTTTTCCATTAACTTCCAAAATTATATCATTCTCCGCCAAACCAGCTTTGTCTGCCGGACTAGCGGGCACAACCGCCAAGTCCTCTTTTCCTTCTCCGCGAATAATAAGCGCGCCATATTCATAGTTCAACTTGTTGGCTTTAGCGATTTCCACGTTTATCTGGACATAACGCACGCCCAGCCACGGTCTGACTATTTTCCCGTATTTTTTCACGCTGTCAATCACGGTTTTCGCTTGATTCACGGGAATGGCAAAACCAAGCGACTGGCCTTGTAAATTTATCGCGCTATTGATGCCGATCACTTGCCCGCCCAAGTTAAGCAATGGCCCACCGGAATTTCCCGGACTGATGGCCGCGTCAGTTTGAATGACATTCTCAAGTAATTCAGAAGCGCCGTAATTATCGCCGGCCACAATGCTTCGATTGACGCCGCTCACCACTCCGCGCGTCACGGTATTGCGATATTCGCCAAGCGCGTTGCCAATGGCAATGACCGTCTGACCAATTTGAAGTTTATCCGAATCGCCAAGTTCAACGACCGCTAAATTATTCGCTTTAATTTTTAATACAGCAATATCATTCACTGTATCGCGCGCCAAGACACCGGCCTCGTATTTTTTTCCGTCATTGAAAACAACCGAATACTCGGCTTGTTCGTCGGACACAACGTGTTTGTTGGTTAAAATAAGTCCGCTCTCATCAATAACAAAACCCGTACCGCCGCCCACTTCTTTTTTTTCTTTTGTTCCGCCTTGCGGCAAAGTCTGGCCAAGGTTCCAAAAATCAAAAATATCCGGACCGGTCAAATTATAAAAGTTCTGCAGTTCTTTGGTAACAACAACGCTGACTACAGCCGGTGAAACTTTTTTTACCACGTCTATAGTCGCCGAATCTTCCGTCACTTCAATAACTTCTTTCTGGCCGGCCATCTGCTGAACAATATTACTGTTCAAAAAATCTTTCCCCCAATTTGTTTTTTCCAAATATGGTTTTAAAAAAAACGAACCGAACGCGCCGGAAAATGCGCCGACCACCAAACTCACAATGATGATAGCGGGCCAAAAGCCACGGAATTTTTCATCGTACATATTTATTTATGGGATATTATAAATTATTCTAATTATCCTAATTGTTCTAATTATTCTAAAAAATAACTAAATCTTAAATCCTAATCAAACGGAAATATTTGATTATTTATTGTCGTTTGAGTATTGGAACTTATTTAGGTTAATTAGAATAATTAGAGTAATT
>JBBTXH010000001.1:0-4975 GCA_038062385.1 Patescibacteria group bacterium | reverse complement strand
AGTAATTCCGGAAAATGCTTCTTTTTTCAATTCCTCTTCGCCGATCACTTTAACCACAACGCGACCAGCGCTGTTTACAATTTCATATCTATGCATCGGCGGTAAATCAAGTCCATTTACCAAATTGCGAAAATCTTGCCAACTCATCTTTTGCGTTGAATAAGTTTTCCTTTTTGCCACGTGTAACCTCCTCCTAGCGGACTACCCGCTAATAATCTTGTTTAAATTCTTTTCATAAGACAGATCATCATCAAAACCAACCGTCGCCGCCGCGCGTTCTGCCAATCTCCGTTCTTTTGGATCTTCAATTTTAACAGAATGTTGATACCAGGCCACTCCGCACCTATCCATTGCTTTCGCTATTTTATTATTAATGGATCCAACGGGAAGCTCATTGAACTGGGGATGAAGACGCCAAATTTCACTTCTAAAATCTTGAGCGCCGCCGCTTACTAATTGTTCTCCAACTTCTATCCCCGCTGATTCAATTGCCACCTTTAATTTTTGTCTGGCTTTCTTAAGATCTATTTCTCTATAAACATTGCTATTCTTTGTCAAAGTTCCGTCTCCTCCTCGCGGACTACCCGCCTACCGAATCATCTTATCAATTCATCATAAAAAAGCAATATCAACAAAATACTCTAAATTTAGCCAATATCTACTATTGACAACTTATAATAATATTGCTATAATACTTTGTTCGGTACTAAAACCGAAAGGAGGCCAAAATGAAAGTGGCGCTGATCGCGATGTTTTTGTTCTTTTCAATCACATCTTGCACGCGAAGTCCTGAAAATGTTATTGCGGAAACTCAAAAAGTCTGCAAGAATTTAGGTTTTTCAAACATCTCAGAAGTAAATCGAATAATCAGCACAACTACAGATGAGCAAAGGGAATCTTCCTTCTTCCCCGATATTCAAAGAATGGTTTACTTCCGAGATCCTCGCGTCGGCCTATGCTTCGCCTATATGCGTAATAACGATTATCACGGCGGTCCGGGCATGGCCAGCGTACCGTGCGACGCGGTCAGCCAATTTCTGCTGAATCCGGCGACGCCTGATTGCAATAGATAACACAAACGCCTTGGTTAAAAACCAAGGCGTTTTTCTTTTAAATGAAATCAAGATTGAAATACCAGTTTTTTTCCAACCAACTGTGGCCCGATCGGGACTGCGGTACGAACATGCATTGAACCGATCGGTGAATATACGTAATTAGAGAAAAGTGTAAGTTGCTTAACAAAACCGCTCCACTGTCCATTACTCACTAAAACACTTCCACGCGGATTTAACCACATATTTCCGAAAAATAAATTACAACGTAATTCATCATCAATTCGTTTAAATCTTTCAAGAGAAACAAGAATTTGAATCAGCCAATCTTCACTAAGCAATCCCTGCTCGTTGGCGTATTGCGGATCAGACATAAGCAAGCTTAAATAATAGGCCGGCTGTTCTCCCATTCTAAAATTTTCTCTTCCGCCGACATTCCCAACATTACCAACACTCTGATTTTGTTCAATAAGCTTTACTTCCCAGCCGCTAAAAGGCAAACCGGCTTGCGCTTTCAAAATTTCATCTTTGGTTTAACCGTGATGATCTTTTTGATGAAAAGAAGTCGGATGATAAATAGATTTTCCCGTCACATCAGCGCCTCGTCGGCCTTCCGGAGCTTCTGGGTCAACAAAGCCCGACCAAACGTGTAAAGGTTCCCTGATATCCAGTTCCATGAGATCACGATTAACATCAAAAAGCGCGCGACGATTGTAACGATCCAGCAGTTTCTCGCTGAGTAATGTGGTCAACCGTTCAAGCGGCAAAGCAAACGGCGTCAACTGGATTTTCGTAAAACCCTGTTTCATTTTCCTTTCATATTTTTCCGGATTATTTTTTATTTCCGCGATAATATCCGCTTTTGTCGGAACCGGATATTCTTTGCCATCAATGCCGATAATTCCCATCACGTCTTTACCCGGGAAAACTTCCAGTAATCTCAAATCATGCAAGACTCTCACTTGCGCGTCATATTCCTCGTTGAATTCTTTCTCAATCCATTGGTCGAGGAACGATTTTTGTTCCTTGTTTTCTAATTTTGGTTGCTCTGTCATAAATACAATTTGAACATTTCGAACAACTTTAACACAATTATTAAAACCTTAATTCCGGTCCAATCGGCACAGCAGTTCTAATATAATCAACAACATGATTTGGATCAACTCCACACAAGCGAAAACTGACCGTAGAATCAAGACGACTGAAAGGACAAGTACTGGCACTGATTTGTTGCAAACCTAGATTAAACGATCCCAACAAGGGATAAAGTTTACGATCAAAAGAACGATCAATCACTTGATTTTTTCGTTCCAGTCGAATTAAAAATTTTGTTATCCAATCTTCATTTGTGAGTCCTTGCTCGCCCCGCAAACCGAATTTGAAGGCTGCTAAAAAGCCCGCTAAACTAATCCTTTCGGGAGGTATTCGCACAGATTTAAAACCAAATCCACTTTGATCATTTTCTAGTAATTTCACTTCCCAACCGGCAAAAGAAAGCCCTGCTTGCGCGGCCAAAATTTCAGTTTTGGTGTGTCCGCCATGATTTACCCGCGCAAAGGCAGTGACATGATAAGCACAATCACCCGTAACATCAGCGCCTCTTTTCCCTTCCTCGGCCCTTGAATTAATCCAAGTACTGGCAATATCAAAAGGATTTTTAACTCCCAACTTTAGCGGCCTTTCCGGTAAAAATTCTGTTTCATTAAAGGCAAAAAGCTTGCCCTTTGAATGATGTTCTAAAAGTTCACTCTCCAAGGTCATGGCAAGTCGTTCTAAAGGCAAGGCAAATGGCGTCAGCTGAATTTTTGTAAACTCATCATATTTCATTTTACCTGAATATTTTTCCGGATTGTTTCTTATTTCATCAATAATTTGCTGTTTTGTCGGAATTGGATATTCATTCCCATCAACTCCCCGTATACCGTAATTGTCTATATCCGGTAAAATCTCCAGTAATCCTAAATTCCGTAAAGTTTTTACTTGCGCGTCATAGTCTGCGTTGAATTCAGTCTCGAGCCAGTTGTCGAGAAAACTTTTTTGTTCTTTGTTTTCCAATTTTGGTTGTTCTGTCATAAAAACAATCTAAATTAATCAGTAGATCACGTAACAATCAGTAAATCACGTATTACCTCCCCTCAGCCAAACATTTTTACTTTCTTTATTGATTATCACTAATCGCCTCTTTAATTCTCACCATCTTCCACATTTTCCTCTTGAACCCGGCAACAAAATTTAACAGTTCCTCTGTTTTTAATAAATACCCAACAATTGTAAACGCGATCACTCCGGCAAACGCAGCCACTGCGCCTTGCGTCAAAATTCCGCTGAACGTCTGCATGTCAACAAATCCGGCCATGAATGTTTTCATGAATTGGACAATCGCGCCCATGACGAGAGAAGCGATTGAAACTTTGAACAAAGCCATCAAAATTCCATCGCTCCCTATCCCTTTTACTTTTACCTTAAGCAAAACAAAAAGTAAAATAAAATAAACAATCATGCTGATGGAAAACCCGAGCGCCAGGCCGAGTACGCCGAACTGTTTTACGAAAATCCAACTCAAAACCGCGTTAACAAGCATGCCAATAAACGAAGTTATGAACGGCGTCACTGTGTCATGTCGCGCGTAAAACGCTCTGGCCAGCAAAGGCAAAAGCGCTTGAGCGAATAAACTGAAACAAAAAATTCCGAGCGAATTGGCGGTCAAAATCGTGTCTTCCCAGTTGAATCTGCCACTGCCAAGAACAACGCGAATGATTTGCGCGCGCAATATTATCAACAAAATTGAAAAAGGAATAACAAAAAATAAAATTTGTTTAAACGTCTTGTGAAAAATGTCCTTGAAATCAGCTTCATTATTGTCGCTGAAACTTTTTGCTAACGCCGGAAAAACGGCCAAAGCGAACGAACCGCCGAAAATTCCGATCGGAAAACTTTGCAGATTATTCGACAGATTGAAAATTGCCAAACTGCCGGCCGCGAGAGCCGAGGCGAAAAACGTCACAATTATTAAGTTCAGTTGACCGCTGGCCAAACCCAAAATACGCGGAACCATCATTTTTATTATTTTCAGAAACTCAATGTCTTTCAAATTAAAAATAAATTTATAAACAAAACCCAAACGAAAAACCGAAGGAATTTGAACAAGCAGATGCAGCGCGGCTCCGAACGCCACGCCGAGCGCCAAACCATAAATGCCAAAATATTTTGTCAAAAATAAAGCGCCGATGATAATACCGACATTATAAAGAACCGGAGCCAGAGAAAATAAAAAAAATCTTTTGAATGATTGCAAGACGCCGCCGAATAGACCGCTTAAGCCGAGAAAAACCGGACTAAGAAACATGAGCCGCGTCAATTTTATGGTCAATTGCATTTTTTCCGAAGCAAATCCCGGAGTGATGAGCGGTACGAGCCATGGACTGATAACCGCGAGAAACAAACAAGCGATTAATAAAAATAAAGCGAAAATATTCAGCAAATTATTTAATAAATCCCAAGCTTTTTCATTATCACCGTACTTTTTCCCTTCCTCGTTTCTCAGCAACCCGACAAAAATCGGAATAAACCCGGCGGACAAAGCGCCGAGAATAACAATGTTGTAAATAAAATCCGGCAACCGAAACGCCGCGTAATAAACATCCAGTTCATCGCCCGCACCGAATTGTCCGGCGAGAATGCGATCGCGCGCCAAACCTAAAAGCCGGCTGATAATGCCAAGAGCCGCGATTACGAACGCGGCTGAAGTTAATGAATTGAATTTTGCGTCCAGTATTTTTAGCATGATGTTTCTATGCTTCGTTGCTTCATTGCTTAAATGCTTTTCGCAATCATGAGCTCCTCATTCGTCGGGATCGCCATAATCCGTGTTTTAAACGGTAAATTTTTAATTAAGGGAGAAGGAAATGTTAGTAGTGGTTCAG